>JBEKJA010000347.1:0-3624 GCA_050011475.1 Syntrophales bacterium | reverse complement strand
CTTGACCGCCTCCACTGCTACCTTGGCTTTGAATGCAGCCCCGTGATTCCTTCTCGTACGTTTTGCCAGAGTTACTGCTCCTTTCTGTGTCATTATAGAGCAGCTTTGCCACTTATGTCACTGTCCAGTTTTCCCAGACCGGCTCTCTTACAACTGTTTCAGTGTTGGGAGTTATCAGGATTGAGGATTACGCATTGAAAGAGAGTAAAGGTCCGGTTCAGCGGCGACGCTTTACGCCGTCCGCTGTGACCGGTTATTAGTTGAAAGTTGTCTATTTATGAACTTCGTTCAACGGAATACCCAACGCATTGGCCACTCCCTTGCCATAAGCCGGATCGGCCTTCAGACAGTTGCCGATGTGGCGGATCTTGATTTTCTTAGGGGCATCTCCCATGGCGCGGGCGGTGTTTTCAAAGAGAACCTTCTTTTGGGTGGCACTCATGAGACGGAAGAGCTTGCCAGGCTGAGTGTAGTAGTCATCATCGTCTTTACGGAAATTCCAGTGATCAGCCGCCCCCTCTGGCTTTAGCGGCGGATCGGCGAAGTCCGGCTGCTCCTGCCACTCGCCGTAGCTGTTTGGTTCGTAGCCGAGGGTGCTACCGTAATTACTATCCACCCTCATCGTGCCATCGCGGTGATAGCTGTGGTATGGACAGCGGGGCGCATTGACCGGGATCTGGTGATGGTTCACTCCCAGGCGGTAGCGCTGGGCGTCACCGTAAGAAAAGAGCCGACCTTGGAGCATCTTATCCGGTGAAAACCCGATGCCGGGTACGACGTTGGCCGGATTAAAGGCGGCCTGTTCGACCTCGGCGAAGTAGTTATCCGGGTTCTTGTTCAGTTCGAGCACGCCCACCTCGATCAAGGGATAATCCTTGTGGTACCAGACCTTGGTCAGGTCAAAGGGGTGGTAAGGACAGGTCGCCGCGTTCTTCTCCGGCATGATCTGCACATAGAAGGTCCAGCGGGGGAAGTCCTTCTTCTCGATGCTCTCGTAAAGGTCACGCTGGTGGCTTTCTCTATCTTTGCCGATAAGCGCCTCGGCCTCCTGATCGGTCAGGTTCTTGATACCCTGTTGGGTCTTAAGGTGGAACTTGACCCAGTAGCGTTCGTTCTTGGCATTGATGAAGCTGAAGGTGTGGCTGCCGAAGCCGTGCATGTGGCGGTAAGTAGCGGGGATACCGCGGGCGCTCATGACAATGGTCACCTGATGAAGTGCCTCGGGCAGCGAAGACCAGAAATCCCAGTTGTTCAGGGCGCTGCGAAGGTTGGTGCGGGGATCCCTTTTAACGGCGTGGTTAAGATCGGGAAACTTGAGGGGATCGCGCAAGAAAAATACCGGTGTGTTGTTGCCCACGAGGTCCCAGTTTCCCTCTTCGGTGTAAAACTTCATCGCAAAACCCCGAATATCGCGTTCGGCGTCGGCTGCGCCACGTTCACCAGCAACGGTGGAAAAGCGTAAGAAGCAATCGGTTTTCTTCCCGACCTTGGAGAAAATTTTCGCCTTGGTATATTTTGTGATGTCATGCGTGACTGTGAAGGTTCCATAAGCGCCAGAACCCTTGGCATGCATGCGGCGTTCGGGGATGACCTCCCGGTCAAAGTGGGCCAGTTTCTCTAGAAACCAGACATCCTGAAGGAGAGCGGGGCCGCGTGGCCCGGCAGTCATGATGTTCTGGTTGTCAACGACGGGGGCACCGTTTCTGGTTGTTAGTTTTTTCTTCGACATGTATGGTCCTCCTTTCTTAATTTTGAATGGTTAATAACTTATCTATCCCCCTTGCCATATACATTCCAGAATTGTTCCAGATGGAATTCCAAAAAAAAATCAACGATGGACCCCTTTATGAATTTTTATTACGCGGTTTCCGATCAGTAAGCGATTTTTCTTTATCTTTTCTACAGCCTTGACAATATCCATAATACTCTAATCTTTCAGTGGTGATGATAAACCCCGTTTTTTTTGCAACATCTCTCTGGTCTATTGAAATTAGGGTCTGGTAATCTATTATCTTCCCACAGCTCATACAAATCAAATTGATATGCTCTTTGAGATTTCCCTCACAGCGGTTTTCAACTCCGTCGAACTGAAGCATTTTGATGATGCCATAACGGGCAAATTCATTGATGGTTGCGTATACGGATGACAAGCTCAGACTCTTGCACTTTTTTTTCGCCTCCTTATAAATAAGGCCTGCGCCGGGATGAAGCTGTCCTTTCTCGACTAACACATCGATGATAGAGAGTCTTTGGTTGGTTATTCGTAGGCCTTTGTCTTTTAATTGTTGAATAATAGATTCTTTTTTCATTATATTTTATTCGGAACCATTCCAGATTATTTATATCGCTACTCTCTATCATATTGTTTGTCAAGTAATGATTTCGGATGAATAGTCGAAGAGATGTTTTAACGATTATACATAGAAATATTGCATACTTGTAAAAATCATGAGATTCACGACTGCAGGAAAAAATTCTTTTGTCGGATCAGATTAGGTGCAGATACTTTTGAAACTTACTGACATGCGGGTCAATCAACAGAAAAGGGAGTCGATTTATCAAAAAGACAGCCGACGCGATACATCACTCGCACAATGATCGGCAAAGCACGCCATATTTTGTGGTCAAGCTCTCCTTGACATATAAGATCCTTCTTCATATACTCACATCGTGAAAAAAGAAGCTCTTGCCCAAAAATATCACCATGAAGGAGGAAGCATATGAAAGGAAATCCTAAACTGATCGAGACGTTGAATTCACTTCTCGCCGATGAGCTGACGGCCATCAATCAGTATATGGTCCACTCCGAGATGGCCCACAACTGGGGCTACGAGAAGCTCCATCTTCACTTCGAAAAGAGGGCCATCGACGAGATGAAGCATGCTGAGACCCTCATCGGGCGGATCCTTTTTCTGGAAGGGACTCCTACGGTGAGCAAGTACAACAAAATAAACATTGGCGCCGATGTGCCCAAGCAACTGGCGGGCGACCGCGGACTCGAGATGGGAGCCATCAAGTCATACAATAACGCCATTATCCTCGCCGGGGAGATCAAAGATTACGCCACCCACGAAATTCTTGAGAAAATTCTTAAAGACGAGGATAGGCATATCGACCAGATCGAAGAACTCCAGGACCAGATCTCGCAGATGAGCCTACAAATTTTCCTCAGTACCCAGGTGGGATGATCGGCCATTACTGTCCCAAACTGGAGGCGTTTCCATGAAACGTCTGTTTATGTTCTTTCTAATTATGTCGGCTATCGTGGCCGGTTTGTGGTGGCTTTATAATAAACCGGCCGTCATCCCGCGGAAGCCACAGGGTCACACAAGGCCAAAGGTTCTGCATCCAGAATCCCGGCGGTTAGCAGGAAAGGAACTGCATCCGGGGAAATCATTGTCACAACTCGAACCTTCTATTTCACATCGTAAAATCGCCATCATCATTGACGACATTGGCAACGTTTTGTTGCCTGTGGAGGAACTGATCAAAATCGACGCGCCTCTGACCTTTTCTATCCTCCCACATTGTCCTTATTCAATTTCATCCGCGGAGGACATCCATAGGGCGAAACGTGAAATCCTCCTCCACCTTCCAATGGAACCATTATCCTATCCCCGGGTA
>JBEKJA010000346.1:0-3625 GCA_050011475.1 Syntrophales bacterium | reverse complement strand
TCTCCGGCCAGGGTAACCGAATCATGAGAGGCAAGAAAAATGATCCGCACCGGCTTGTGTGTCTCGATGCTTTTTGAAAGCGGCGCCGGTGAACCGCCTAGGGACATGATTATGATTTCAGTCATCACAATTCCTTTTTAAACATTTTCATCTTTATGAAAATCAGGGGCGTTCTTTACTGTCCGAATCCAAGAACAGTTATCACGCTGATTTCCTCTTTACATTAAAGATAGATGTTTTCATGTTTCGCCAAATCCATTTTTTCCGCATATAGTATTTACGATGCACAAGAGCATATCTTTCATTCATGATTCTCTTGTTTCATCCTGGTGGCTTAAACTTGTTCTTCAAGGCTGACAAATCAGCCGGCGCGGCCTTTTTCGAGCCGTCATTATTGGTTCTCCCCTTGTCAGCCATGGACGAAAGTTCCGTTCCTTTCTTGCTCACTTCAACTGGGCGCGTATCTACTTTCATATCGGCAAATTCGAGTATGCCCCAACCAAAGGGATGAAGGCCATTGGCGAGGGTCCGTGTCGTCCCCCAAGGCAGGGGTTTTCCACTTTTGTCCCTCCGTGTGATTGGCCGGCGGACCTCATCAAGCGTGACGCACTCGATATGAGAAAAATGACCGATACGCATCAGGGCCGCGTTGGTTTTCATACTTTCGATCTGCTCCCTGACAGGGTCCAGGACAAGCCTGACCTTTTCCTCAGCGATAAGAGTGTAGAATTTTTTGTATTCCTCTTTGAACTTGGGGATATAGAAGCGATTGAGTGAATCGATGATATAAGCGGCATCTACTGTTTGACCATGAAGATGGAAGGCGGCAAGAGAGAAGGAAAGGCGGGATGTCATAGTTTTCCTGGTCTGTGAAAACCCCCTGATCACCTCGAAAAAACCTTTGGGTGTAGGTGTTTTATCTGGATTACGAGAAATCTCCTGTGCTTCTATGATAACCGAGGACGCATCATCGAGGGGTACATCCCCTATCTTCAGCCATCGCATCGGGTCATCCATAATCCTTCCAAAGATTTTTTCGTTGTAATCGGGCATGCCTTTGGTACGCCGGTCGTCCGCAGATGTCACTCCTGCTTTCTTAACAAAGCAATTCGCCAAAGCTGTCCGTATGGCTCCCTTGACAGAACTGCCAGGGATATAAGGATGGCCATCAATTTCATTGCGGATCGTTGGTCGGATGAGGACCTGATTTCTTGGATCCTGCCGCTCGATAGCGTTATGATATGTCCCAATAAGTTTGGGACAGTCTATATCAACGCTTACTAGGGCGAAGTCCTTTGCCTTGATGTTCTTGGCAATGAAAGTCCGGACAGCGGCAAAGTTGTCGGCCTCCATCATTCTCTCAAGCAGGCCTTTGTCAGGGAATTGCGCCATCCACCGGACAAGGTCAATTAAATAAAGTTTCTCTCCCTCTATCACATAGGAAAAAGGATCGAGATCCTGTCCAGTCCCTATATGAAGCGGGGTTAAAAGACGCAGATTGACGCTGTGTTTCTTCAATTGCAGTTGTTCATGCATGACTCAGATCCTCACGAATCTTCAATGGCAGGGTTATGGGAATGCCGCAATGGCGGATGCGCACATCCGAATGGACATGATCCAGAAGCGACATCGTCCCAAGGCGGGGTGAGCCGAAGAAAACGGCCCCCTCTTCATACATTAAAACGGGTTTTTTGAATGGCCTGACGTCTCCACCAGTTGGGCTGATAAAGGCAAAATCGCCACCAAGCTTACCGAATTTTGTACACAGATGGTAAAAAGCAGGATAGGCTCCCATCTCAGGAAAGGCAGTTAGAGAAAGACTGACACATGCATTAGCCCCGGCAACTTCCATCTGATCGGACTTAAAATGTTCGTCCCGTGCAATTTCCAGAACCCCCATTCCGAGAGACTTATCAGCTCCGAAACCCGACTGAGGAAGATAACGGGTTAAAAAATCATGAACGGAATCTCCCATAGTTTCATCAAGGATCTGTACATACACATCCAAGACGATACCGGGAAGATACCAATCCTTTCCCCTCATAAATAGGCCGCCTCCTTCCGGAGGAACGGTTCCGGAGAGCCGGGAAATACGGTTGTGGGCCGTTAGTATCTTAGTGAGATTATCCTGTTCGGATTTGTCCCCATCTTCAAAAATTCTCTCATACAACGCAACATTGTCATAACGGTCCTTAATAGCCTGCCAGAGATCCATCCTGATAAAACGTCTTTTGTTCCAAGACTTGATCCTCGCAAGGCCGTTGTAAATGGACTCCATATCGCTACCGAAGTGACGTTCAGCAAAGCTCCGTGCCTCTTCGCGTTTCATGGGCGGTATTGCCGGGCGGGGAAGGAAGCCGGAAGGAAAGGCGGAGGAAAACAGAACCGGGGACGGGTTGTGTCCATCATAGCGGCGCAGAAAACTCTCCAGGGATTTTTCCCCCTCCTGATAGCGAATAGCCCAACAGAAATGCCCGAAGAGGGTATCAGACATAATGGGCGTCATCAGGGGCGCAAGGGGTTTGATTATATAACGCGTCAGCATACAAACCTCCTCAGCCGATTTTGATCGAGTCCAGAAAGTTCTCCGGTTTTTTTTCGCCATCAATAATGATGGGATCGAACATAACCTGACCGCAACCGCGGGATCCCGATCCGCCGAGGGCGTCCATCTCCAACATCTTCATGGCCTTCAGTACCGTCTGAAAATAATCATCCGGGTCATCTTCGAAGACCTTGAAGGAGATACTGAAATCAAAAGTGACACCCGCCGGAACTCTTTCCAGGGGACGTGGGTTGGCAATACCCGTGATTCGATTTATGGCGTTTTCATATTTGATCTCCAGGAGCAGGTCACCGTTCTTGAACCGTTCTTCCCAGTCATGGGAGAGCTTTGCATCACGGACGATGATCCGTGTCGGACCAAGGTCTTCTTTGTGCTGGCCCGCCGCAGAAACACCAAATACTGGGCAAACTGGACAATCGCGGTTCCCACAGTTACATGGATTACCTACTCCTCGTCCTTCTTTCACGTAACGGCCCTCCTTTATCTCGATCAATGATCTTAGTTTACCCTTCAGAGAGGAGCCGGGAATATAAGGCGCATTACTCTCGGGAAGAGGGTCCTTGATGATAGGATTGTCCATCCCACCAATTTCTATGGTCTCATTGGATGCCCCTATATGCAGCCCCGTTAGTACCCTGATCTTACCTTCAATCTGTCTTATTTTTTTCAGTTTCATCGTTTCCTCCTGATTGTTTCACTCGATACCCATTCCGTAATAAAACCCAACTACTGCCTCAAAATGCAGCATGAAGGCCTCAAATTCCTTCCGATTGTTTATGCTGTTCACGTTATCAATCAGAAAATCCTTAAAACGAGCAGGTATCTTTTGATTCTGCGGGTTTGCAGCATAAGAGGCTTTCGATTTGACCATCTTGATGAGTGGTTTGACTTTGTCAAAATCCTGTTTTTCCACTTTCTTCTCAAGACTTTTGAAATCGCCATAGAAACGTCTGAGCTGAGCTGATGAGAGCGATTTTTTGTTATCCACCCGGATGTTGTTGTTTCTGTCCTGAAAGGTAACGACGAAGCTTTTGGCAATCTGCTCGGCTTCCTCGTCAA
>JBEKJA010000345.1:0-3637 GCA_050011475.1 Syntrophales bacterium | reverse complement strand
TTTCAACTATCCCCGTCGAAACCGTGACACCCCCATGGTTTCCAAGGATCTGACAATTGTTATCATAGTCCCCTGCTGGAGGGTTGTCAAGAAACAACTTGCTAATTGTTGCAATAAGTTAGAGTGGTTGACGGAATGAATCATGAATCGAGTTCAGAAAGATGACTGTTTAAAAAAAAGTCTACAATATTGCCGCGCTTTACTCGCAATGACCCCGTTGTTTATGCCGTGACGGCTTATGCGCTGCATGGCAATGACCCGGAGAGAATTCACCGTTCCCGATTCCGGGAATGAAGTCCCCGTTCCATGGCTCGCTGATCTTCACGAAGACGGATATCCTCCCTCTTGTCGTGGATCTTCTTGCCCCGGCCTACTCCCAGCTCCACCTTCACTTTACCCCGCTTGAAATACATCCGAAGGGGCACCAGCGTGAGGCCCCTCTCCCTGGACTTGCCATACAGCTTGTTTATCTCGCCTTTGTGTAGAAGAAGCTTGCGGACCCGAAGCGGATCATGATTATTGATGTTTCCAAAAGAATATGGATTGATATGGAGATCATATAGATAAACTTCGCCATCCGACACCCGGGCATAGCTGTCCTTCAGGTTGGCTCGCCCTTCACGGAGAGATTTTACCTCTGTACCCACCAGCATGATACCTGCCTCGTATGTGTCATCAATCGAGTAGTTCAGCCTGGCAGTTTTATTCTGGCAAATATTTTTTTCTGCTCCATCCTTTTTTGCTGCCATTCAAGAATCCTCTCTCTTTACCGGAAATCCAAGGCCATCCGGCTTCGGAAGATAATCCGTCTTTAAGTGGCCCATGGCCCGCCATATGTTATCACGCAACTTCCGGTTATCTTTCTCCATTTCGCGGATTATATTTTTAATATAATAGCGCCGGGAAGTCAGGCTCGTCGGACAGGAGTTATGAATACATGGAAAGCTGCACTCCCGTGCATATTGCTTCACGCGATCTTCGCCGATAAAGGCAAAAGGGCGTATGATGTGGAGCTTGCCTTTGAAAATAGATTGAATGGGCATCATGGTACTGATTTCACGGCCAAAAAACAAGTTGATTAAAAGCGTCTCGATGATGTCATCCTTATGATGTGCAAAAGCTATTTTGTTGCAGCCCTTCTGCTCGGCAATCTCGAAAATCCTGCGCCTCCGCAATCGCGTACAAAGAAAACAGGGATTTTTCCTGTTATAAGAACTGTGGGCGATTTGTCCGATCTGCGTCTTCTCCATCACATACTCATAGCCATTTTCCTGAAAGTGCTTTTCAAGAATTCCGCATCTATCATTATTCTGATCGAATCCCATATCAAGGGAGACTGCAACTGTCGAGAAAGCCGGAACCCTTACCATGGGTTTATTGAGAAGATCTAGCAGAGACATGCTGTCCGCACCGCCTGAAACACCAACCAGAACCCTGTCTCCAGCCTCTATCATCCTATAATCCATTACAGCACGTTCCAGCCATTTCTTTAGATGGTGATAGAGCCTGGTGCGTTTTTCTATTTGCAAAGGCACTCCCTTAACGTGTTTTCCAGTGCGATAACCGGGTGAAAATCCTACCTGAGTTTCCATCTCTTCGCAAGGATCTCATGTATCGCTGATTACACTCTTGAAAATTCAGGTCGAATAGTATACAGATTTTCCTATATTCAATCTGACTCCTATCGCCCATCAAGGAGGCCATATGACCGAAATCATCAGTGTCCATGCCAGGGAAATACTCGATTCACGTGGAAATCCGACCATTGAAGCGGAAGTCGGCCTCATTTCAGGTTTTACGGGGCGCTCTTCAGTCCCTTCAGGAGCCTCAACAGGTGAGCGCGAAGCCCTTGAACTCAGGGACGGCAACAAGAAACGATATCTTGGCAAGGGCGTGGAAAAAGCTATTTACAATGCCGTGAACAAGATCGGACCGGAAATCATAGGCATGGATGCGCTCAACCAGCAGGAAATTGATAAGGCTATGATTGCCCTGGATGGCACAGACAATAAAAGCGTCTTGGGGGCAAACGCGATACTGGGTGTCTCCCTGGCATGTGCCCGTGCAGCGGCCGCAGCCTGTGACCTTCCCCTATACCGCTATATTGGCGGGACCATGGCAAAAGATCTTCCTGTGCCGATGATGAATATTGTAAATGGCGGCCAGCATGCCGACAATAATGTTGATATCCAGGAATTTATGATCATGCCGGTTGGAGCAAAATCTTTCAAGGAAGCTCTTCGGATGGGCGCTGAGGTTTTCCATAACCTGAAATCCGTCCTAAAGAATAAGGGATACAACACGGCTGTGGGGGATGAGGGCGGCTTTGCTCCAAATCTCAATTCGAATGAAGAAGCCTTGGAAGTGATGATGCAAGCCATTGAAAAAGCAAATTACAAGCCGGGTAAGGATGTTTTCATTGCCCTTGATGCGGCGGCCAGTTCATTTTACAAAAACGGGAAGTATATCCTCACAGCTGAGAAGAAGCCCAGCAAAACCTCTACTGAGATGGTTAGATTCTATGAAAGTCTTGTGAAGAACTACCCGATTCTGTCCATAGAGGATGGTCTGGCTGAAAATGATTGGGAAGGGTGGAAGATACTCACCGATGCCTTAAAATCAAAGATCCAGATCATAGGGGATGATATCTTTGTGACAAATAAAAAGTTACTAGAGAAGGGCATTAGCCGGGGTATCGCAAATTCCATCCTCATTAAGTTGAACCAGATCGGAACACTGACAGAAACGCTTGAGACAATTCAGACGGCCCGTGAGGCCGGATACACGGCCGTTGTTTCACACCGTTCCGGCGAAACGGAAGATACCTTCATGGCGGATCTTGCTGTCGGAACCAATTGCGGGCAGATCAAGAGCGGATCGCTGTCAAGGAGTGAGCGCCTCGCCAAGTACAACCAGCTTCTGCGCATTGAGGAAGAGCTTAGAGACGGCGGTACCTATCGGGGGAAGACCGCGCTGTACTCGATAGGAAAGTAGGATATGGCTTAACGCTTCCTTCCTATAGAAATCGGAAAAGCCGACGTCGGATGGCTTCAAGCGCACCACGCTTTTCCGACATGCTGTAAGTCTTTACAGTCCGCTTTTCGCCTTTCTCACGTCCTTCTGAAACCTGTATGACTTCCGCATCAAGAAGATATCGAATTGCGTTCTGGTAGTTCGCCTGAGAGAGAGCCTCGGCACGTTGGATTTCACCTTTTTTGAACATCCTTTCTCCAAATTGGCGGATCTTCTTGTGCCAATCCCGCTCACTCTTCCCCCCCTTCCGAAGATAGGTGCAGCCCCTGACAACAACCCAGTATGACTCAATATAATTGTTGATAAGACCGCTGAAAGGCTTGAGATCGCTTCTTCCACGCCCGGTAACTTCCAAACCTGCCGGTCCTGCAGTTCCACCGCGGCGGATCCAACCTCTCTCCTCCAGGAAATTCAGAACCGGAGTAACCTCGTCTTCATCCCTGATTTGATCATCAAAGATGAATTCATGCCGGAATAGATGCTTGAAGAAATTATAGTCCTCCATGATTCGTTTGAGGAAAATCATGTCCTCCCTGTGGGCCAGAATCGATGTGGCTATGAAGGAAATTGGAACGAAGAAGTGAAGAATGTTATTTTTGTAATA
>JBEKJA010000344.1:0-4232 GCA_050011475.1 Syntrophales bacterium | reverse complement strand
TTTTGGTAGATGCCTCCAGAGCTGATTAGCACAACTTTACTATCTTTAAGTGGTTTACTGATAGGCGTCCAAGGAGCAGATTCATTGCTTGTCCACTGGTATGGCGGTTGGTCAGGAAACATGGATCGCGTTATTTCAATATAACTGATATAGGACATCCTGTCCCTCCTTTCATAAAGCAATCCCTTGATAATAATACATGAACCAAAATATCCACGTTACGGACCCCTATTTATGAGCATTATTATGAAACATCTCGAGATTTGCAATCACATATGTACGGTTCATTTATTTCGAGTTGAAATGGCTAGTAAATTACTGTAGTTAAAAAACACGAAGTACCACCCAGCTCTGCAAAAACATGCCCTCATCAGAGTCAATTAAATGGCTTTCTCATACAAAGCGTTAACCATGAAGTCTGTTGAAATGTGAAGATTACGGGCTGAAATAGTAAACGCCCCACCCGAAGATGAGGCGGCTCTGAGAATGTGTCTGCTAAGATATCAGTTATGCTATTTAACTGGTGTTATTCTATGATATTGATTTTCCCCATCATATCTTCATGACCGCTGCCACAAAAAATATCGCAGTGAAAAGAAAAGGTACCTGCCTTTTCCGGAACAATACGTAATCTGGTTACTTTCTGTGGATAAATATCAGTGCGAACCCCAAGGCCCGGACAATTGAATCCGTGTCTTACGTCCAGAGAGGTAAATTCTAATACCACAGGGATACCTTTCTTTATGGTGATCTCACTGGGGGAGTATTCGAAACGCTTGGCTGTAATCTGTATGACTTTTTCTTTCCCAGCTGCCCCTGCGGCATTAGCTAGGACAAAAAGAACACTGATTAATACTAGCAACGCTAGACTGATCGCCGGGTGAAGGGGGTTCCTCACTTTCATAGCGATTTCTCTTTTATTTTAATAGATCCGGCTTCCTCCCAATCCAAGGTTGCGCTTTTTCCAACTGGCTGGCAAGCTTTAACAATGTTGCTTCGTTGTTAAAGCGGCCAATGAATTGGACCCCGCAAGGAAGCCCGTCCTCAGTCCAGTGTAAGGGTACGGACATGGCAGGTTGCCCGGTGATATTCGCAATCATGGTAAACGGCATCTGTCCTTTCAGCGTACTTTTAATGAGCTCTTCCAAAATAGAGTAAGTCAACTTTCGATTGCTTAAAATGATTCTGCCTGCCCACGAACTGATCACCTTCATTGAGAACCGATCTGCTTTGCCGGGTTGCTGGGAGCCGACAGGGACAGGTGGCTCCCCTAGGGTTGGGCTAAGCATCATGTCATATTTATTCATGGCTTGGCCCATGATTGTTCCGAATTGCCGCCATCGGCGTTTTGCTTTCACAAAATCAAGTACTTTCAGCCTCCGACCTACCTGATACAATGTGTCACTCACCCTGGTTTCTCGGGGGATTTTGAAACGGTTGATGACTATAAAGGGAATAGAAAAGATGGATGCCTCAGTAGTAGCATATAAAAAATTATTAGACGCTGAGTTTGATTATAAATGGGATGCAAAATATAAAAAGAAAAAGAGAAAGCATGAGCAAGCAACACTCCTTGATACTGATAATAAGAAACAGGGTAGGTTGATATAAGCAGAACTGTATTTTCCATCTTTCCGATGATTGGTTCGATAGTATAACTAACAAAGAACTCTCTGATTTGTCATAACCGAGACTCTATTTACATTGCTTGGAGATCAGATGGCGAGGGCGTGAGGAAAAGGATTGATTGATACAGAGTGCGAAAACCACGAAATGTTACTTCCTGTAATGTTGTTTTTCTCATTCTGCAAGTTCATACAACCTTTCAAACCGTAATCGGTGGCTTATAAAATAGAAAGGCAGGTCCAAAGTGAACCCGCCTTTCTATCAAAAACCTGAATGCGATTTAGCCCTTTAACTTCCTTCTGATTCCTGCGACACCAATCAGGCCAAGACCAAGAAGAAGCATGGTTGCGGGCTCAGGGGCACCAGTAACCTGATCATAAGAGATGTTCTGAAAACGAAGACCAGCTCCGTCATTGTCATCAAATAGGCTCAAAGCGGCAAAGTTCCCAAAACCGGAATAACTATAAATGTTATAGCCTTCGATAAGGGATTGAACAGTTTGATGCACTAGGTTGCCATTAATGTCAAAGAAGTCAATCGTAATAGAAGATGGAGGATTTGCATAACCCATGGTCCAAGTAATTGAATCAGCTATCTTGTTTTCAAGAAGGATGGACAAGGGGCCCTGATTCCCAGGTTCCGGAAGAATGGAGTTTGATGTCGGGGACACTCCTGGAGACCAAGACTCAACATCAAGTGTTCTAATCGGATTTAAAGTTAACGGACCTGAAGGCAAACCACTTAAATTATAAGCACCGTCATAAGTCTGTCCTACGAAAGCCGTGGCGAAGTCTGCCCCCACTCCGTCAATGAATGTGCCCGTAGTTGCACCACTCAAATCAACATTTACCGTGCCAGAATAAGCAGGGAAAGATACTAAGAGAATGGTACACACCGTCGCAATGAAAACCTTTACTTTCATAAACATTACTCCTTTCTTCATTTTATTCTTATATACTTTCAGCAAATACTCTCAGCAAATTTTATACCATGGATAAGCTTGATGCCCAATAATATTCTAAGTATTGGATATTGCACGATATTATATTATGAGGCTGTGACTAAGGTCATGACATATACAAAGGTTTTTCAATTAGAGTGTAATGATTATTGACACTATTAAGCGATGAAATGTCATTTAAAAAACATTAAATCGAATGATTACAATGTGGTAGAAGAGAAATGGGGAAGTGTAAACTATAATGCATATACAATTTTATCGTGGAAAGTTAACCCGTTGACTAAACCCATTTAACCCCTTTGCGTGTAGAAGCGATATGGGACCCATCAGATAAACACCCCACCCCATCCTACTGTCCTCCCTCCCCCTCGTCCTTTCCATCAAGAATTTTTCAGCATCGTACATTAACAATAATGAGCATAGAATTGAGGGTTAGAAAATGAGAAAGCGGTAAAATAGCGGTAAAAAATGGCCGGATAAAGAAAAAGAGATTAGCCGTCCATTGGCTAACCCCTTAAAATTACTTGGCTGAGGGACGTGGATTCGAACCACGATTCACGGAGTCAGAGTCGAACCCCGAAGGGGTACGGTGATACCACGGTGATCCACGGTGTTAGACATTTCAATGGGATATAGAAGCCGGGGGGCTTTTTTGCTCCCCGGTAATAAACCCTTGATTGACGGTTCCACTTCACATTTACTTCACACCAAAAAGTGAGTTAACTTGGACTTGGGTCATCCTGTTTCTTGTCTTGTTCACTATACCAAAACTATACAATTTGAATGGATCGCAGGCCAAAAAGAATGCTTTCCCCGAAGGGGGGCGGAGGAGCCAAAGTGAACAATGGGGTCGCCCATACAGGGGCCCGGGGGAACCTCATGTGGCAGGTGCGGCAAATGATCGGGAGCGAACTAACTTATTGCAACAATTAGCAAGTTGTTTCTTGACAACCCTCCAGCAGGGGACTATGATAACAATTGTCAGATCCTTGGAAACCATGGGGGTGTCACGGTTTCGACGGGGATAGTTGAAACTTCAGTTGCGTGCCGAGGTTCCTACAGGCCTCGTTAAACAGGTAGGGAAAACTTAGTCAACAACGACTATAGTTACGCTTTAGCCGCTTAGACGGCTAACGTTTCCCTGGCTTCTCCTGCCGGGTCAGATGGGGGCGTCATACAGGTAGGACAGGATAGCGACCTGATCATCCTGCCTTTGGGGGGGTCAGGGGGCGAATCTAAATCAAAGGATACGCACGTAGAACCTGGGGTGGAAGATTTCCGGACGCGGGTTCGACTCCCGCCACCTCAAATTAGAATACTTGAGTTTTTGATTGATTGATGGTTTTACTTCATATTTACTTCACACTAAAAATGGTGAAATCTTTCCTTAAGTATCCGCCGGTAAAATCCATGATCTGTCCTAAACTGTACTTGTCTTGACAGGTAATGTCATATCAAGTCGTGATTATTGATTTCTCCGACAAGTCCTTCATGCTAATTAAGATTAGAAATGAAGATTACAGGTTGACCTTTCCCCGAAAAAGTGGACACTAGGTTAAGATTCATTCAGGAGCCTTTCGTATTGTTGCGGGCTCCTGTATCCCAATGCCGAATGCCGCCTCTGACGATTATAAAACATTTCCAC
>JBEKJA010000343.1:0-3674 GCA_050011475.1 Syntrophales bacterium | reverse complement strand
ACCCACTGGAAGGCGCGAGCTTATCGAAGCCGCAACCCATGCCATTTCCCTCGATCCGTCCACGTTCCTGAAATGCATGGATGTCAGGGAAGGGACAGACCGTCTCTCATCCGCAGGGATCCGGGACCTTTTTAAAAACTATCTGAAGGATGTCCGGGTGATCTGCACAGCGGTGGACTGTATGAAGATTACATGATATGATCCACTACCATTGCAGGCTTTTTCTATTCGTCATTGTGAGCGGTTTTTTTATTTGTCATTGCGAGCGAAGCGCGGCAATCTTATAAACTTTTTTTAAATCAGCAAGGAGGAGGAAAATGCCAGCAGGGAAACGTGGTTTTATCATCGCACTTGTCATCATCGGAATAATCATTATCGGCACGTATGGTTTTTTGAAGGGCACTTACAATAACTTTGTAGCAAAGGATGAATCGGTTAAGAATGCATGGGCACAGGTTGAGAACCAACTCCAGCGCCGTTATGACCTTATTCCAAACTTGGTTGAAACTGTCAAGGGATACGCAAAACAGGAAAGGGAAGTCCTGATCGAGGTCACCAATGCCAGATCACGCGTGGGCGGAGCATCCTCAGTACCCGACAAGATTAATGCAAACAACGAGCTCTCCGGCGCACTGAGCAGGCTCCTCGTGGTCGTGGAAAAATACCCGGACCTCAAATCCAACCAAAACTTCATGCGTCTCCAGGATGAGCTGGCCGGTACCGAAAACCGTATCGCTGTGGAGAGAAAACGTTACAATGACGCAGTACAGATATACAATGTGGCTATCCGAACTTTTCCAGCCAACCTTTTCGCCGGCATGTTCGGTTTTGGTAAGGCGGCATTCTTTGAGGCACCGGCAAGTGCAAAAGCAGCACCCCAGGTGAAGTTTTAAGACAGGCCCGTTGGATTTCACTTATAGAATGTCTTGTACCGTGTCACGAACTTTTCAATGCCCTCTTCAATAGGCGTGTGTGGCCTGTAGCAGACTTCAGCCGTCAGGTCACCCACGTCTGCGTATGTAGCCGGTACATCTCCGGGCTGAATAGGCATCAAGTTTTTGACAGCGGATCGGCCAAGATTTTTTTCCAGCACCTCAATAAAACGCAGAAGCTCTTCCGGCCTATTGTTTCCGATGTTGAAAATCCGGTAATGTGCAAAGCCCGTTGCCGGGTCCGGCCAGTCCCCACTCCAAATCGGATTCGGTTTCGAGATCCGCATCATGACGCGGATGATCCTTCGACGATATCATCGATATAAGTGAAATTACGTTTCATGCGACCTTCATTATAGACGTCGATAGGACGGCCTTCGAGGATTGCCCTGGTAAAAAGAAAAGGGCTATATCAGGCCGTCCCCATGATCCATACACTGTGAAAAAACGCAGTCGCGTACTGGGAATGCCGTATAGGGCGGAATAAGAATGGGCCATCAGTTCCCCCGCTTTCTTTGTAGCGGCATATAAACTCACGGGATGGTCCACATTATGATGAACGGAGAAGGGCATGAGTGTATTGGCGCCATATACTGAACTCGATGAGGCGAAGACAAGATGACTGACTTTGTGTTTCCGGCATCCCTCGAGTACATTCAGGAATGCCACAAGATTGCTTTCCGCATAAGCATGGGGATTAGTTAGGAAATGGCGGACACCGGCCTGGGCGGCAAGGTAAACGACTATCTCCGGTTCATTCCTGTTGAAAAGATCGTCAGTTGCCGAACGATCGGATTGGTCCGTTTTGGAGAATATGAAACGGGGCTCCTAAGTCAACAAGGAAAGGTGCGCCTCCTTCAAGGAAACATCGTAATATAATATTCGTTCAGGTTATTCGCGCCGACGACCTTCCCGCCATCAGCCAGAAGATGGCAGGCCAGATGAAAACCAAAGAAGCCTGCATTGCCTGTAACGAGTACATTATCCATCAGGCAAGCCCTTCTTTACCTCAAACAGACATTTAATCAGGGAAGGCGGTTCGCCAGATGCCGTCCCGGTTTACGATACGGGAGGGTTCATTGTTTCTATACGGCCGGCGGTGGGATTCGATAGTATACTCAGGGTCATAAGGTAGCTTCACGCCAAAGCCGTTATCCATGATGAAAGCCTCCGGTAGGATCGCATATATCTCCCGTTCATGGGCGAAATCGAAAAGCATTTCCACGGTTTTACAGCCGCTGATCTCTTCTATGGTTTTCAAAGTTGGAGGCATGAGTATGATCTGTCCAGCCTTATGGTCCGCCAATGCCTTTTCTGGTGTTGACCAACGGGCTTCCGTCAGTTCCAGGCTGTCATAAACGCAAACTTGTCCCTCCGGGCAGAGTGTGAGGAAAAATCGTGTATCGAACCTTTTTGCTTCAACTTCCGGTGTGATCCAATGAGAATATGGAATGAGAAACCGGGGCGCAAAGAGGATTCCGGCCGATTCGGCAAACTCCCCTAATGTCATCAATCCCTCATGAAGCGAATGCCGATATTTCAGCAACGATGGGGCATCCAGGAAGGCGGGATCAAGAGCCCCCCCCGACTTATCCAGTGCTAGGAGAATACCGCACTCTTCGAATGTTTCCCTGATGGCGGATAGAAACAAACCCATAGCCTTCATGCCCGGCAGGTCCGGATCATGAAGCTTCTGGGACGCTTCCCCGGGCGTCATGCCATGAACGAATGGCAGCAACGCAAGATCGCAATCCTTCTCATCGAGCCGTCCTCCGGGAAAAACGAAAGCACCACCCATGAATGCCTGGTTCCGATGACGCCGCATGAGGTAGATTTCGAAGGATTCATTTGCATCCCGCAAGAGAATCACTGTGGCGGCGTCCCTGGTGGGGACTGGTGGCTTGCCCATTCTTTCTCCCAGATTGTGCAAAGAAATACCTCCTCACGGTTTGGGAACAGATCCTGAAATGAAGGATGGCTGCTTTTAAAACATTTTATAAGATTATCACGGTGGCTTGCACGCTGCAATGACCCCGTTCTTTGCGCTTCCCGTCTACTTTGCGATGAGGCCTCCGTCATTCACGACGACCTGCCCTGTCATGTATGCCGATGCATCGGAAGCCAGGAAGACAGCCAGACCTTTCATGTCATCGATGTCACCTACACGCCGCAGGGGGATTTGGGCAAGTGTCAGGTCACGGGCAAGTTTGAATTCAGGCTTTTCAAGATACGCCATCATATCTGTCCGGAAAAAGCCCGGAGCAATTGCATTGACGCGGATCTTGAAGGGGGCAAGCTTCACGGCCAGATTCATGGTCAGAAGATTGATCGCTGCCTTGCTCGAGTTATACGCTACTGCCGGGTGCGCCATCTCATCCGAACCACGGAAAGCCATGACGGAGGAAATATTGATAATGTTTCCTCCGCCCTGTTCTTTCATCAGCCTGGCAACTTTCTGGGTGAGAATCCAGACTCCCCTGACGTTGACCTTGAAAATATGGTCCCATTTGTCTAGGGGAAACTCAAGGGTCGGAGCGCCCCAGGTTGCCCCGGCATCATTCACAAGAATGTCAATCCGGGGAAATTGTTCCAGGGCAATCTTCAGCATGTGTTCAATATCTTCAGCTTTTGCCATATCACAGGCAATGGGCAGAACCTTACTAGCTGTTTCCTGCCGGATTTCCTGAGCCGTGGCCTCCAGATTTTTCATCTTCCGAGAAGTGATGATCACATCCGCACCCG
>JBEKJA010000342.1:0-3678 GCA_050011475.1 Syntrophales bacterium | reverse complement strand
GCGGAAGGTTTGCCGTTGGTTCTTGTTGGACACCCGGTCGGCGGTATTTCCCGTGAGAAGGCTAAAGCTTTGATCACTGATGATGTTTTGCAGGAGGTTATCCAGGCGTTAACTGGAGGAAAAGAAACGTGATCATTGAATCAAATCCACAGGTACCGGACCCGGAGCAGCTTGAAGTTATCATTGATGGGAACGAGTTTATTGCGATGGAATGTTTTCACCGCTGGGGTTGGACTGATGGTCTCCCGATTGTGTTGCCCACACGCGAGAATGTTGCCATCATGTGCAAGAGTGCCACACGATATCCGATTGAAAATCTAGGTAATTTGGCGCCTCGCAACGGTCCAGCGACGGTACAGAAGATTGCAATTAATGCTGTAATGGCAGGCTGTCTACCTGAGTACATGCCAGTGATCATAGCCGCGGTTGAGGCAATTCAGGATCCGCTATTCAATCTTATAGGTGTGCAAACTACAACGCACTCATGTGCACTGATGATCATCGTACACGGTCCAATTGCTACTGAGCTACACATGAATGCTGGTCACAACTGCTTTGGCCAAGGAAATCGTGCGAATGCCACCATAGGACGTGCTATGCGCCTAATCTTACAAAACATTGGTGGGGGCATTCCTGGTAAGAGTGACAAATCAACCCAAGGATCACCCGCAAAATACACTTATTGCTTCGCAGAAAATGAAGAAGCAAGTCCATGGCCACCATTTCGCGTCTCACTTGGCTTCGATATTACTGACAGCTGTATTACCGTCGTTGCCGCAGAAGGTCCCCACAACATCAATGATCACGGTTCAACAACAGGCGAGTCTGTCCTAGGTACTGTTGCACAGACCATGGCTACTGTTGGCAATAATAACCTCTACGTTGGAGGCGACACATTTGTTGTCTTTGGGCCTGAACATGCAAGGACCATTGCCGATAGTGGCTTCTCACGGGAAGATGTGCAACGCTATCTTTATGAGCATGCACGCGTCTCTGTGGATAGGATACCTCAGGCCAAATTGGAGGAGATATCGTCCTGGGGGGGTTGGTCAAACAGGATTGCGGAATGGGGAGGCCGTATCCCTCTCGTACGTGAGTTTGAAAGCATTCGCGTGCTTGTCGCTGGTGGTGCCGGGAAACACTCCGCCTGGTGCCCAACGTTTGCGGTTACATACAGCGCCACGAGACGCATTGTATGGGAAAGTAGTGTCTGCAAGGATAATATCTGCAGTTTTTAGCAACCGCGTTTCAAACAGACGTTTAATATAGTGAGATTTTGTAGGGAAGTTATTTCATTTTGGAAGCCAATTGTATCGTCTCGCCGGCAACCATGAACGCGCCTCTTCCGGAATGATGAATCGTCCGTGGATGCTTTTTCAATGGGTCAATCCACGCTTTGAGTATCTCAAGGATAAAGAGGTTGTATTTGGCTATCATTTTCCCATCGACGACCTTGCATTCAAGATTGGCATAGCACTCGTCGATGAGTGGCGCTTTGACACACGAGGCGGCCACGGGCGTAAGACTAAAGGCATTAAACTTATCGACCTGTCGTCCGGAGATATTCCCGCAGCTCACTGCCTTTTCCGCCAGCTCCACTGTCGGGATGTTGATCACGCATTCCTTAGTCGTCTTCAAAATATCGAACGTGTAGTTTCGGTTGCTGATCACGCAACCCACAATCGGTGGCTCAAAATCAATCATGGTGTGCCACGACATGGTCATGATATTCGACCGGCCCTTGATGGTGGTTGTAACCATCACGACTGGCCCTGGTTCGAGCAGGCCGTAAACTTTGGACAAGGGAAAGGATTTTTTCGCCATTCCAACACACCTCATTTCGATGGTTTTCAACGACCGTGTTTCATGATGTTGGACGATAATTTAACGATTGCTATCGAAAGTATTGCATTTTTTTTAAAATCTTATCAAGTAAAGTACGCAAGACCAAGATAATCCAGAAAAATTAATAAAAATACAGTTTTTACGGCAATTGTTGCGATTTAGGCATTTTTGCAACAGATTTTACCAGAAAGGACTGGATTTCCTTAGCAACCAGAGCGTTGGTGTCCTTGTGAACGGCAATAATGCCGCTTATAACCGAAAGGAGACCAACCATGGCAAATAGCAAAAAGAGCAAGAAAAATGTAAAACAGAATAAACCTACCTGTAAGCGGCATTCTGAATCCGACAAGAAAATTCCCGATGCAAAAAATAAGAAGCAGGGAGAATCCAAACAGGCGACGCTGATTAAGTTGCTGAAGCGTCCCGGTGGTGCCACAATCGATGAAATGGCGAAAGCGACCGGCTGGCAACGGCATAGTATCCGTGGAGTGCTGTCCGGCATATTGAAAAAGCGGTTAGGGCTCTCCATCGCTTCTGAAAAAGAAGAGCGCGGGCGAGTTTATCGCATCGCCACCTGAATCATATGAAGCCTCGTTTATTCCTCAATGCGAGTAGGCTGACTAATGAACTGACAAGCCTTCCTGCCCTTGATCGCAGAGCGCTGATAGAGAAATGGCAGACTCTTTATGGCACAGAGCCACCGGTCGGAGTCCGGAATAATTTTTTGATGCATTCCATCGCTCACCGTATGCAGGAACAGGCATTGGGCGGACTAAAAACTGCCACTCGCCGCTTCCTGGAGAAGGCTGCGGAAGACAATGCATCCAGACAGCAGATATCACCTGTTATCAGCATTAAACCCGGAACACGGCTGTTGCGTGAATGGCATGGCGTAGTTTATGAGGTAATCGTAATGGAGGACAGTGTGTATTGTAATGGCAAACGCTATCGCTCGCTGTCCGAAGTAGCACGTGCCATCACCGGTGCTCGTTGGTCCGGACCTCTGTTCTTCGGCCTGAAGAAGCAGGAGGTTGCATGAACACCAAGCCAATTCTTCGCTGCGCCATCTATACCCGAAAATCCTCAGAAGAGGGGTTGGATCAGGACTTCAATTCTCTTCATGCGCAACGGGAAGCGTGTGCGGCGTATATTGCCAGCCAGAAACACGAGGGCTGGCAGGCTGTTAAGACGCACTATGACGATGGTGGATTCAGTGGTGGCAATATGGAACGCCCGGCATTGAAACAATTGCTGGAAGATATTGAGGCCGGGAAAGTAAATATTGTGATTGTGTATAAGGTGGACCGGTTGACCCGATCATTAACCGACTTTGCAAAGATCATCGAGCGTTTCGATAAGCATGGTGTTTCATTTGTCTCTGTCACACAGCAGTTCAATACCACCAGTTCAATGGGAAGACTTACCCTGAATGTCTTACTCTCCTTCGCACAATTTGAACGGGAAGTTACCAGCGAACGTATCAGGGATAAGATTGCTGCCTCCAAGAAAAAGGGGATGTGGATGGGTGGATTCATTCCCCTCGGTTATGATGTCAGGAATCGCAAACTGCTGATCAATAACAAGGAAGCCCAAAGCGTTCAGTATATATACCGTCGCTACATAGAGCTTGGATGTGTCCGCCTGCTTAAAGAAGATCTTGATAAACAGGGTATTCATTCCAAAGTCCGTGGACAGAAAGGCGGTTGTTCCTTTTCACGAGGAATACTCTATAAGATTCTCTCCAATCCGATCTATATCGGGCAGATATGCCATAAAGGAACCTGCCATCCGGGCCAACATGAAGCAATCATCGACCAGGAATTATGGGAAAAA
>JBEKJA010000341.1:0-3679 GCA_050011475.1 Syntrophales bacterium | reverse complement strand
TTTGACTGCTCTTCTTAAATCTTCACCTTCCGGCATAACCTGATCCATATGGAAACCTCCATTTTGTAAATTCTTATTGAGTGGTGTTATGGCTTTACGATTCGTAATTCATCGATCGAATGGTACCGGCGGCAGAGGTGTAGTCTCCTCAGATTCCGGAAGCTTTTCCTGCGCTTTATTCATATTTCTCACAGTATATCTTTCCTCATCGCTCAATTCATCCATCACGGCTTTGGCTGCCCGGGTATCTTTAAATTTGCTGAGGGACCTCGCTGCCTCCAACCGTATATTGCCCTGTTCACTCTTCATTGTCTCGATAAGGGGTGAAATGGCACGGGGATCGCCGATCTTACCTAACGCTTCCACCGCCATTTTCCGGATGCTGCTGCTGTATGCTCCCGACAGTGCATCGATCAGTGGAGGTACAGCACTGGGTTCACCCATATCTCCAAGTATGAATGCAGCTTCTTTGCGGGTTTCCCATACCTCATCTTTGAGGGCGCTAATCAGTATCGGGATTGCCCGGGGGTCATGGATTTTTCCCAGTGCCTGCATTGCCTGGCGCCTGACAACGCAGCAATATTTCTTCGTAGCTTCGATCAGGGCCGGTACAGCCTGAGGATCACCTATTTCTCCAAGTGCCTCCGCCGCTTTTGTGAGGACATTCCAATCATCATCTTTCAATGCCGCTATCAGTGGCTGTATGGCACGCGGATCATGTGTCTTTCCCAACGCTTGGCATGCCCGTGCGCGGACTTTCCAGACTTCATCTTTCAATGCCTCCATAAGCGGGGGTATTACGTGTGGATCACGAATTTTTCCCAAGGATTGAACAGCTTCAATACGTAGCAGCAGCTCCTTGTCTTTTGATGCTTCCGCCAGGGATGGAATGGAGCGCGGATCGCCTCTTTCCCCCATTGCGTTGGCTGCTTTTATGCGGATATTCAAATCAGGACTCTTCAGGTCTTTTATCAATGCCGTCACTGTTCCGTATGGTTCAGCTTCATTATTTTGTGCCGGACTGGCTGGAGATGCCGATATGGATAAGATGACGGATAGTGTAATGATAAGGAGTATTCTGAAAGGTGTCATGGATCGTTCTTTACCATGGATCAAAACTCCAAATAAAGTGATTTTTTCCTTGACTCATCCACATGCTCCCTTTATGCTCAAAGGAGGGAAAAAGTATTGTAATCAGGTAATTAAGGAGTTCTTGTGGAAGATCTGCAACGATACCCTTTTTCTCTGGGAGCCATGCTCCAAAAGGGGCGCTTCGAGAATGTGCTCGACTCGAACATTTTCTCCGCCTATATCGCTCGTGAGCTTCAAATTCCTCGCGTCGACGATCCCAGAAAAATCCAGAAGGGGTCCTTAGGGGTCAAGCGCTACCAGGGCTATGTCAGTTCCGCTAAAATTAATCAAATCTTTAATTATATCGGTTTTATCAAGAGGATGGAAAACAAGGGTTACAGCCAGTATCTATCATTGCTCTTTCAGGAATTGACTCTGTTTTTAAAGGTCATGGAGGATATTGTATATAATCTCGATGTTTCGATTCCTATAGAAATTTATGATGAAAATAGAAAAGGATTGGAGAATTTCATAAAAAACTACCCTCCGAATTCGGAACACCAGGTCGAATGGATCCGATCGATATGGAAAAGTCAGAGATTTTATCTTGAACATATCGATATGCTGATTGAAACATTGAAGGTCAGAGGGAAGGTCTTTGATTTCCGTGGTAATCCTCTCTATGAAACTCTTGTAAATACCTGCAGGACCATTGACAACACTGAAGACGAAGACCCACCCGACGAAACCGACATTTGCCTCATCGCTGAAAGTTGCGTCAAGGCGGCAAAAGATGGAGAGCCAAAGGTTTTATGGTCCGGTGATAGACATGTTCTGAAAATTCTGAAGCACATCTATAAAAAACAGGATATTGCATCCGCCTTTCCACAGATCTACTTGCGGTCCGGCTATGAGCCGCTGAACCACGCCAGAATATTTCCCTGATATCCGGAACGGTAAGCATCAGTCCGGGATAATGACAGCTTTTGAGAAGTTGCCTTTGACATTGAGGGCTTTGCGGTTAACTTATTAATATGAAGAGTAAGCGTAATTTTTTATATTCGCCTGACGATATCAGGCTTTCTTATGAAAGAGTGGGATGCCATCGTCAATCTCGCGGCACTATTCTGAAGTATTCCAAGAATCCAATTGATGTGAGAACGGTTGCCCTTTCCGGACTGGATCTTTCCCCGGTCAGGAATGTCCTTGATCTTGGTTGCGGTTACGGTTTCTTCTCCGAAGCACTGGCTGCCGTTCTTGGAAGTGCGGTGAATATTACCGGAATTGACCTTGTGGAGAGTAATCGGGCGCCTTTTTTGGATACACTTGCCTCCCTTAAAGTGCCTGGGGAATTCATGTGGGGGAGCACTGATCTTATTCGCACTATGGAAAGCGGACATTTTGATCTGATAATGGCTAGTTATTCACTCTACTTTTTCCCTCACCTGATTCCGGAAATCGTACGGGCATGCAGGCCGGGCGGGATATTCATAGCCATCACACACAGCCGTTTCACAATGAGGGAAATTCTCGGCTTTATACCTGCATGCATGGAAGAGGCAGGAATAAAGCCTCCCACGGAAATCATGATCAGGAAGCTCTTCAATGCTTTTTCTTCCGAGAATGGGATGTCCATGCTGGAACCATACTTTGATCGTGTCGAGCGGATCATTTTCCGGAATGACCTTCTGGTGCCGCCTGAGGAAGTCTCACAATTCATCTCCTACCTTGATGGTAAGGAGTATCTCATACTGAAAGATGTGCGGGATATTTATCCAACTAAAATCAATCAGGTGAAGAAATGCTTTTATCGAAAAGTATACGAGTCCGCCAAAATCAGGAAAGGCGGTATGATAATTACTAAAAATGATAGTGTGTTCCGTTGTTATAAGCAGTCGGACTGAAGGATTCTCCGGATGAAACAAAACAGAAAATTTTGCTGCTATTGTAGCGGAGAAATTTCCCGGTCGGAAATCGAAGGCAGGATAAGAGATTACTGCAGCGGTTGCCGGACGGTCTTTTATGAGAATCCTTTGCCGGTGGTGAGCTGTATTGTAGTGAATGAGGATAGGGAAGTCCTTCTTATTAAACGGGAAAAAGAACCATACCGGGATATGTGGTGCCTTCCCATAGGTTTTGCCGAAGCAGGCGAGGACATGGGACAGGCAGCTCTCCGGGAACTGGAGGAGGAGGCAGGTATAAAAGGCAGCATTGTCAGACTCATTGATGTCGATACGGTGGAGAATTATTATTACGGTTCCCTGGCTATTGTTGCGTATGAAGTCAGGAAGATCGGAGGTGAGGTACGGCCTGGCGATGATGCCGCCGCCGCAGCTTATTATCCGATGATCAATTACCCGCCTCTCGCTTGGTCCTCTAACGAGAAGGCCCTCCGGATTTATATGGATATATACCGCGATACATGGGCCATGGTGGATTCATTCAGGCATCTTTTCCCAAAGATGGAAGTGCAGGAAAGAACTACAGGGGTTGACATCCCGCAGGGAGACTTGCTGTCCAATGTGCTTGTACAGATCATTCATAAGCATAAGAGCGAGATTCAGTCCCGATGGATCGAGGAAGTATGTTCCATTGTCCCAGGGCTGGC
>JBEKJA010000340.1:0-6131 GCA_050011475.1 Syntrophales bacterium | reverse complement strand
TAGACCAGCTGCTCGTCATGCTTTTCATATCTGTTCAAAAATACTTGGACTGTTTCGATAAACACATCATGTTCCTTACTGTGCTGTAAAAAATCCGGGGAATTGGTTTTCCTCATGAATAGGTGTTCTGTATGGAAGTGTTCGGATACGGATTGCACGAGCTCTCGTAATATCGAATCGACATCAATGGATCCACTTTCGTGGAGATCTACGAGCCGATTGAATATGGAAAAAAACTCCTTGTGCTGTGCATCAATGACCTCGTTATGCACGCTGTATTTTGGATCCCACATTATGTGTTTAAATTTTCTCATATGAAACACCTATAATATTCACTGAAAGTTATTATAGTCACGTATAGAGGTAGAAGTTATCTTGCAGAAAATACAAACTGGTTGCGTTTCTCATGCTCAAAAAGAATCCTATAGTGGCTCACCAATCACGAATCAGAAAATAGAGGAGATTATTAAATAAATTTTACGCCGGCAGTGGTGATCTTCTTTCAGTTCCTTCATAAAGACCACCCATGCCTCTCATATGATCATATGATCAAATCCAACGGTCACCCATCTTTGCTCTGACTCGCGATAAAATTGTAAGATCTGATTAGAGGCAATAAACTCATCAAGAAGTCGACGTTGAATAATGCCGTATCTTTCTCTTGTGTATCTTACATTGACATATTGAATCGACATGTCGGCATCTCTTGATAATAAAAGTTTTCAATCCACCCAATGCAGTCCTCAAGTCCGCCAAGTCCATACCGACAACAATAACACCCGCTTCGGTCTTCATACTTTAAGACTCCAGCCTTACCGAACGAAGGAAAAAGCTATTTCCCCTTCTTCACCCAAACTTCGGGTTTTGCAGCGAACATACTAAACAGTTCGATCCGGTATGGAGTAACCACACCTACACAATAGTTCGGATCATCGGGACCACTGAAGTACTTCTTATGATAATCCTGCCACATTTCCTTGCGAAGAGCCTTATCTTTCGATATTTTCGCCTTTCCCTGAATCTGCAGATATTGCCTTGCTGTTTCGATATTCGTCACACCGCAGGTAATATGAACTTCCGCGTTATTCTTGATATGGGCTACTTTTCTTGACTTCATTGAAGTCGTGAACTTCATGGTCAGGTCCTTTTCACCAACCATCATGACATAACGCACCCAGGGGTTCCCGTCATCCGTGAGTGTAGCAAGCGATGTAAGCTGGTAATTCTTAATTACACCGTAAATTTTTTCTTTTAGGTCAGCCATTCCCATTCTCCTTTCTTATCAGTTTAATAATGGTTCATTAACAATGTGCCATCTCCAAAATATGAAACCCCGCTCTCTTTCGAGTAACGGGGTTTTAGGAGTCAGTCCATAATAACCTCATATTAGAGAAGGAGCGTTGGTCTCAATGAGCCAGGCCACCTCTTATAAGGACGAGAGTAGCCTCAACTCTATTCCTTACCCCGAGTTTTTCAAAGATATTTTTGATGTGGGTTTTAACGGTTTTTTCACTGATGAAAAGTTTTCCCCCAATATCCATATTTGTATAGCTCTTTGAAACAAGTCCCAGGACTTCCAGCTCACGGGGGCTTAGAAGCGACAATCGAGCCTCATGACTCTTGGTTGGAGGTTGAAGACTCTCCACATGTTTATAGAGTTTTGAGAATTCTTCAATAACACGTCCGACAAGGGAAACTTCCATCCAGATTTCTCCCCTTGCGAGGGCTCTCACACAGGGTACGATCTGTGAAGGTCCTGAGCTTCTCAGATAAAGCCCACGAACACCTTCTCGAATTGCAATTAGAGCTGTTTCCTCAACATAGTGATCAAAGATGACCACGACTCGGGTATGAGGAATATTTTCGCGGATTTTCAATACGGCCTTTGGATCTTTTGCTATTTCTTCTCTGATAATCATTTGACTGTGGATCAGAACTGTAGGCTGGTATCTGTAAACGTCATCGACAGCCTCTTCAGAAATAGGGGCTCCCTTGCGAAAATCCGACCGCAGATAGGCTGCACATACCTCGATGTCCTTTTCTTTTCGCAATAAAGCTAAACTATTTTCAAAAAAGTCCTTATCATGGTCGATGATGGCTACAGTGATGACTTCATTTTCAGACATAGTTAATCTCCTTTATACATAATATAATACTACTTTAGTTGTAGATCAAGTTAAATTATAAAGCAGATCATACAAGTAGAGCGAACTGGCTTCTTTTTGATTACCAATAGAAAGGTTCTATATTGAGGAAAATAATCGATCGCACTCTTTTAGGAAGATAGGTATTAGCTGAAATAATATGTTAGCCATTAAGTAAGAAGATAAAGATCAGAAACTTAAGGTGTCCTAACAAGGCGGAACCCCACATTGCCACCAAAGCTGCCCGGGGTTCGGTCGTAGCGAAACGCTGAGCGGCAGACACTAGCGCTGCTGTGCCAGCTACCACCGCGGAGAACCCGGCGCAAGCCCCATGAAGGTCCAGTAGGATTAGTCACGCTGCCCGATGGATAAGTTCCATACCAATCTTGGACCCATTCCGAAACGTTACCCATCATGTCATACAAACCCCAGGCATTGGGATTAAAGCTCGCTACATGAATGGGTATTTGTCGATAATTCCCCTTGGAACAACCAGACAAGGGGTAAATACCATTGTAGTTTGCCCGCTTCGTTGAAAGGCATTTCCCAGTATAAAAAGGTGTTGTTGTCCCCGCCCGAGCCGCATACTCCCACTCCGCCTCCGTGGGAAGTCGATACTTATTTGTCCTTTCCAAAGCGTTCAGTTTTCGAATGAAGTCATGGACGTCGTTCCAGGAAACCGTCTCCACGGGGCAATTATCGCCGCAACTGCTAAAATGTGATGGGTTGCTCCCCATGATTTGCCTCCATTGCCCCTGGGTCACCTCCGTGGTCTGCATATAGAAAGGCTGGCTGATCGTCACCCGATGTCGTGTTTCATCTCTTTCCCGTTGTGGCTCACCGATAGGAGACCCCATTATGAACGTTCCAGAGCGTATCAGAATGAACTTCGCATTTAGGGTGGGGCTAATGAAGGTTTTCGTTTCGGCGGATACAAGATTGGGAATTAATAAAACAATCAGAATGAAAGCAATGGATATTGTTTTTTTCATGATTGCCTCAAAAATGCCATGCAACCATGGCTTTACATTTGCTGCTTAAAATCTTGCATATTATCCAAGTTTAATCAAGTATAGAGTGCAGGACGTTACAAATGAAACCACCACGAATAAACTTTTCAAATTAGGTTTATGCAGGAAATAATCAGCTACAACAAGTCCTCGCTGTGTCCATGTGCTGAAAAATGAGGATAACAGATTAAAACACTTAATCCTTAAACAAGTGAACAGATTTAACAATAAACGATGCTTTTACGAAGGAAGCAAAATCGTACTTTGAGGCTTGCCGAAAAGGCAGGAAAGGTTTATATGGGTGTTGAAATTCTCTCTTAGTTTTTGATCCGATCTGTCCAAAACCATTTGAAGACGTACAAAATTGTCAGAAGATTATAATATGGCGAAACATCTTTTCAGGATGTTCCTATGGACGGTGAGCCTGATACTTGCCGGCTGCACAGTGCAAAGACCCGTGACACCATTTGCCCCAATGGATCTTAACCCAAAAATACAATCGGGCCAATATATCCAGAATGCCAACAACCTTATGATTATTTTGGATAATTCAGGATCCATGAAGGACTTTTACTTGGGGCAGAGAAAGTTCAATATGGCCAAGGACATCGTGAATCGCATCAACAGGACGATTCCCAATATCAAGCTGACCATTGCCCTGAGGACATTCGGTTTCGACATCCTTACATCCGAAGAAACCACCCTGGTGTACGGTCCGACCCCATACCATGCATCCGGGTTTGAGAAAGCCTTCAGAGAGGTGAAGCGTCCCAATGGACCAAGTCCGCTGGACCTTGCCATAGATGCCGCCATAGAAGACTTGTCCTCAACGGAAGTCCTAGGGAAAATTGCCATGATCATCGTTTCTACACCATTCAAATCGGAAATGATTCGGCCGGCAGAATGCTTCTTGAGAAAATTGCACAGGCGGGCGGTTGTGGATTCAACAGCCAGGGTGAGCGGCTTTTATCCAGTGGTGATGTGGCTGACTTTGTAAAGAGGGTTTTACTGACGAAAAAGCCTGTAGAGACTGCAATACCTGTACAACCTGCTGTACCTGCGCTGAAGCCTGTTGAAGCTGTGAAGGAGAGAACTGTAATAAAAGAACCATCATCCACAGTAAAAGCATCTACCCCAGAAGCGAAAGATGTCCTGATCCCGATAGTTGAGCCCCTGCGAATTACCATTAATATACAATTCGATACGGGCAAAGCGGATATCAAGCCAAAATATTATGATGAAATCAAAAGAATTGCTGATTTTATGGTTAAATATCCCACAAGCTCGATGGTCATCGAAGGTCATACGGACAATGTCGGTAAAAAGGTATACAATCAAAAATTATCCAAACGCCGTTCTGAAAGTGTAAGGAAGTATCTCATAGATAAATTCAGGATTAAGCGAACTCGCATCAGGGCCATCGGTTACGGTATGGAAAGGCCCATAGCGAGCAATAAAACAGCCGACGGGAGGAAAATGAACCGCAGAATCATAGCGGTTATTGAAACAACAATTATAAGAAAGTAAAATGATCAGGAAGTTTTTCTCTTCAACAGTTTTCCCCGATACTTCCTGAAGTCGAATTTTAATATTTCTTTCCTAACCGCTTCAGTCATGCCTAAAATTTTATCCCTACACGTTGACATTGGCATTAATTGTATGTTCATGTTCTGTTTTTTGTGTTACTCTTATAAAAATTCAATCGCGTGCTGCATCGTCCCCCTACACTGTGCAAATTTGTGATCCCGCTCTTTTAACAAGATGGGGTCCGAAAACAATTTAACCCCGCCAACAGGATTGAAAGGAGGTCTCTTATGCCATCGAGAAAATTAAAAGAGTTTCTGGACAGCCAGGCGGTTAAATACATGAAGATTACCCATTCAGCGGCCTATACGGCCCAGGAAGTTGCCGCATCCGTGCACATCCCGGGGAAGGAGCTGGCAAAGACCATCATCGTCTTCATTGAGGGAAAGATGGCCATGGCGGTCTTGCCCGCCAGCTACTCCATCGATTTCAATTATTTTCGGAAGACAATCGGGGCGAGGGAGATTGAGCTTGCCTCCGAAGGGCAATTCAAGGATATGTTTCCGGATTGCGAGGTCGGTTCCATGCCTCCTTTCGGCAACCTATACGGAATGGAGGTCTATGTGGACCAGCATCTGACTGAGGATAAAGAGATCGCTTTCAATGCCGGTACCCACTCGGAGCTGTTCCGGTTGTCTTACCGGGACTACGCGAGGCTAGTGAAGCCCAAAGTGGTAAGATTTACCTGAGTGTGGTTTCCTTCCCTTCACATTAAGCGGGGCCATGAAGAGGATATAGACGAATGTGCCTATATAGGTAGCCCAAGGGTGTTCAATCTCCTCGGACTCACCTCGAGGTTTGTTATACAACTTATGAAAAAGGAGGTGTTTGTATGTATTTCATGATGATTTGTACCTGGGAGCCAAAAGATGAGAGGGAAGTGAGAACAAAGAGGGTCACCTGGAATTGGCCAAAGGATGTCAAAGTAGTTTTCGAATTTTATGATATTCAAGGCCGCCGAACTATCTATGTTGTTGATACAGATGAAAAGGGATTGATTGCAGCACGGGCAGCCTGGCTGGATATAATGAAGTTCGAGATTTTTCCCGTTTATCCTATCGGTCAAACAAAAGAGGCCCTAATGAAACAAAAGGGCGCTTGATTCTATTCCACTGTCAGGCATAATGGATCGAAAGGAGGAAGACCATGGCAACATTGGAATTGACCTCAGAGGAAGTAAAAGAACTTCTGGAAATCATAGAAAGACAATATCTGTCAATTCGGATTGAAATAGCGAACACGGACGACAGGGAATTTCGGAGAAATCTTAAGTTGAGAGAGGCATTTATGAAATCCATCATTGACCGCCTGAAACAGCTAACAACGTAATGTATTTTTTAAAAGAAATAATTAAGTAGCCGTATGCTGATTAACTGGGATTTTGTTTACCACA
>JBEKJA010000339.1:0-3748 GCA_050011475.1 Syntrophales bacterium | reverse complement strand
TATGCTGTCAGGGTAAAATAATTTATGCAGATCCTCCTTCATCGGAAGATGATCGGTAGTCTGTTTTTGCGGGACACTATCCACAAATATCCTGGCGTCCACAACCACATAACCCCTTGGATAGAGGAATACTGGGTTCAGATCCAACTCGCTGATCTCCGGATGTTGAACAACCAGTTCGGAAATTTTAAGGAGCAGCTCCTTCAGTGCTGCAATATCGGCCGAATGACCGCGATAGCCCGTCAGGAGTGGGCCGCCTTTGATTTCCTCGATCATATCTGCCGCATCGTCTTCCGTGATTGGAAGAATCCGGAAGGTAACATCTTTCAGGATTTCCACAAAAACGCCGCCCAGGCCGAACATAAGAACATGCCCATAGTTAGGATCGCGCGTGACCCCAATAATAACCTCGATACCCGGATCCGCCATCTTTTGAACCGAAACTCCGGCAATTTCCTTATTCTTAAAGGTTTCCACAAGCTCCCGGTACGCCTTGCCCGCTTCCTGGTCATTTTGCACATTGAGCTTGACACCGCCTAAGTCGGACTTATGGACAACGTCCGGAGAAGCTATTTTCATTACAACGGGATAGCCGATGTTCTCGCTTATTTTCACCGTGTCCTCTTCCGACAATGCGATTTGGATACCCGTTGTTTTTACACCAATACTCTCGAGAATCTCCTTGCACTCGTGCTCCATCAAGCACCGCCTGTGTTTACCGAGCAGATGGATGAACAAATCATCAGTGTATGACTTGTCAGAAATCATTTCTTCATATGCATCACAATTCGATGATTTCATCACGACAACGTTTCCGTTCATTTCGCTCCCCCCTATCCTTTCTCTAAACAGGTTTGCCGGAATGATAACAGGACCTAAAGGAACCCGCTATCGGGCAAGAGCCATTTTTATTGTCGGAATGAAGACGGGATTTCTGACAGTGTTTCACTGACAGAATTCGGCGGGAAGGCTGCTCAGCCGAGTAGACGATTATTTACGGCATAAATCGTGAGTTCCGCATTTTTTTTCATGACCATTTTATCCATGATACGCGCCCGGTATGTACTAATGGTTTTGACGCTAAGGCAAATTTCTTCAGCGATTTCACTGACCGACTTTCCCGAAGCAAGCATCAGCATAACTTCATACTCACGGTTTGACAGCAATTCATGGCGGGGTTTATCTTTATCCAAATTCAGTTCCAGCGCTAGTTTCTCAGCAAGTGAAGCCGTCACATATTTCCCTCCTTGAGACACCTTCCTGATGGCGCCTATCAGCTCCTGAGGAGCACTTGCTTTTGTCAGGTATCCCGAGGCTCCGGCACGAAGTGCCCGAACTGCGTACTGCTCTTCAGGGTGCATACTGAGGATCAGCACGGGCATTTTCGGACGTAATTCCACAATCTCCTTAAGAACCTCCAGACCGCTCCTGCCGGGCATTGTGATATCAAGCAGGATCACATCAAAGTTTTTCTGAAGCACTTTTTCCAGCACTTCCTGGCCATTCTCCGCCTCGTCTTCCACAACCATATCATCCAGATTGGCCAAAATCTGTTTCACACCCTCGCGGACAACGGCATGATCGTCAGCAACAAGAACTCGTATCATATCATGCATCTCCTCCATAAAGGGGAATCCTGACCATTACTTTTGTTCCCATGTCTTTTTTCCCAGTAATTCGAACACTTCCGCCCCACAGGTTGACTCGCTCACGAATCCCGATGATTCCAAATGACTTGGGATCGTCGATCTGTTTCTGTGTAATTCCTCGTCCGTTGTCTGAAACCTTGAGCGACAGTTCTTTTCCGTCCTGGATGAGCTGGACTTTGACTGTCTTGGCCCCCGCATGACGCGCAATATTGGTGAGCGTCTCCTGAAAAATACGAAACAGGGTCGTCACCAAATCCTTATCGATTGAACTGTCCATGTCATCCAGATGCAAATCACACCGGATGCCTGATCTGTTCTGGAATTCCTTGGCTTGCCATTCTATGGCGGCGCTCAGACCCAGCTCATCCAGCAGGATCGGCCTCAATTCCGTAGAAATACGATGAACCATGTCAATCGTGGTATCGACAAGGTGGGACATGCGGTCTGCTTTATCTTGGAGGTGTGCGGCGTCTGCGGGAAGCTGGCTGCCAAGCCAGGAGAGATCCATCTGCAGGGCTGTAAGAGACTGTCCCAATTCATCGTGTATTTCTCTGGCAATCCTAGTACTTTCCTTTTCGCGAACGGATTGCAGGTATATGGAAAGGTTGCGAAGCTGCTCCCTGGAGCGTTCAAGCTCCTCCTCCGCCTGTTTTTGCTCTGTAATATCCACATAGGTGATGACGATCCGCTTTTCCTTCAGCCTGTCTCCGATTCTGGCAGCACTCATGATACATTGGATATCCCGCCCATCTTTTCTTCGGCAATAGAATTCGGAAGTGAATGTGCGCTGGTTCTCGAGCGTTGAATAGAATCTCCGGGCAATCTCCTCAGACTCCTTCCTGCTTCGATAAAATATCTCTACATTCCTGCCGATAAGCTCCTCTCTTTTCCAGCCGAAAATTTTATGAACGGCATTATTTGCAAAAATGATGCGCCGGTTTTGTAGTCCCACGACAGCCTGCGGGATGGCGTCCAGAATGGAGGATTCAAGGGCGGCCAACTCTTCCAACTGCTCTCTTGCCTGCTTCTGCTCCGTTACATCCATGGAACTGCCGAGTACGGCCCGTTTACCATTATATGTAATGGATATCACAGTCTCCATGATCCATTTGATTTTCCCTTTTTTTGTTATTATACGGAATTCGTATGGAGATGCCCGCTTGCCCATCAACATACTGCATGCATTTTTTACGGCTGCTTGTCTGTCCAAAGGATGGATGATGCTCAAGGGGTCCTTGCAAAGCATTTCAGATGCATTGTAGCCTGAGTATTCCTGGATACGGGAATTCACAAACTGAAACCGTTTGTCTTGAATGATGTAAACCCCCACCTGTGAGCTATCGGCTAGCGTTCTATAAAGATCTCCCTGAAGCGGCTCTTGTGCATGTGTTCCTTCACCGGAGATTTTATGAGATGCTGAAGCAGACTTTGATGCCCGTGTCTTTTTTAACAATATATTGTTTTTTATCGTCGTAGTCATGACACAGATATCCCCATAGTGTATTGCTGATATACACAATCACACCCGTGGAGAAAAATAAACATTTTTTAGCGAGGAAATGAACCGGTCTCTAAACCTTCTCTTTCTGAGAGGGATCCGGGTGTTTCAAGAGTTGTGCGGCTGTTTCATAAGCCTTTTTACCCTTTTCCAGAGCCGACTCATATTCTGCCTTGGTTTTCTCTGTTAATTCTTCGGCTTTCTTGATAATTTCCTCTCGTGTCTCCTTCCCGCTTTTGGGTGCATAGAGAATACCGACCACGGCTCCTATTACTCCTCCAATAATTAACCCCTTAAGGAAATCCTCAGCTCTATCTGACATAACTTTCACCTCCCTATTCGTATTTTCTTTATATTAATCAGTGAATGAATATCAAAACAACGAGAAATAATTGTAAGATCATTAGTAGGTAATATTTACCATATTAATCTATCTTTTGATGCGGCCGGGCAGGATGTAAATGTAGGGTCTGCGCAGGATGTATTTGTGCAGCCACCGGTCGAAACGGCGCAGCGCCAGAAATAATACCCAGATGAGGGCATCCTCTTTGTAATAGGACTTAATGTCCTTTTCGGTCAACGGTTTGATTTCAAGCTGTTG
>JBEKJA010000338.1:0-3765 GCA_050011475.1 Syntrophales bacterium | reverse complement strand
GCGCCGGTTGTCCTCGATAAGGTATTGCTTTTGATGGAGGGAGTATGAGCAGCAATGGACTTGTACGTCAAGAAAATATTGGCAATTAAATACTTTTTATTACCTGAAATGTTGGAAAGCCGTCAAAATTACCGGATGCTCGCTTACAGGAAGAAACAATTTTTCTAATGATACATGTAAGTTTAAATGTTGACTGGGGTGGGAATTGAACCCACACAGTGCCAGGCACCGAGAGATTTTAAGAGGGGGAAACGTAAGTAGTCGGTTCTCTATCACTTTTCAATGCTTTATATATATCAATGATTTACAAAAGCCATCTTGGATCTTATTGGAATATTTTGGCTCAATTTTGGTTACGACGGTTACAATTTAGTTACAGTCCTTCAATGATTGGCTTCTCGAATGCTCCTACAACCATTCAACAGCGGACATTCATAAGAACTAAGGATTACGGATTGAAAGAGAGTAACGCCTGCGCCTTCTGATGATCAAACCTAGTGTGAAAATCGATCCCAAACCTAAAAGGGAAGGATATTTCACGGTATAAACCACCGGAGTGAGCAGCAAACGGGCAGTCACCCGGCATGACTCATGCCGCCTGATATAATCTGCCAGAGGCGGGGAGTAATGGTAATAAAGACCAACCAGGCTTCTGCCCGGGGCGTTTGTGAGCAGCCAGTTGTCACGGAAGTCCCTCAATACCCGGACATTCGGGTCGAGATATGAGCCGTATGCTGCTGTGGCGATGAAACAATTGCCTCCCCTATCCGTATTGGATGGCGTAGTGGATGATGTCGAGGCCGGTGGAGTTGGAGCGTTGACCCAATAAGATCGATCAGAGAAAAGCGGTGTAAGGGCCTGATTGGTTACAGACATACGCATGGAGACAAAATTCTTGAGGTTATTTACCTGACCACTCTGAACTGTGTATATATTGTTACTGTCTGAGTTGGTAAATCCACCTGTTGCCTGTCCTGAGGAGCTGAACAAAAAATTCATGTTCCAATTTTTACAGGAAGTCCCGCTTATCGTGGTTCCGTCCGGACGCAGACCGGTGTAATTACAGTCAGTGGCTTTCCCATTGGTGTCCAGGGTGATATATCCATAGGTTATGCCTGCGGGCTTTCCGTCACTGCTGGGACCGAATAATGAACAGAAGCGATGGGTTCCGACCATATCAGCCTGAACCATAGTCACATCCTGCTTGACAAAAAGCGGAGAAATAATGCCGGTGCTGTAAACTAAGGCGAATGCATTTTTCTTTGCATTCAGTTGCCCGGTAGTTTGATCAATGTTAACTGGCTCAGTAATCGCCCCCGATTGACCAACCGTCAACTGCCCTATTCCGGGAAGACCGGTCACATTACCAGATGCGTCAATAGTGATGGATCCGGAGGTTCCGTCAGGGTTGTCAAAATGCCACGTTCCGGCGAGATTATCCGTAGAGAAAGAAACGGTGGGATCTTGCTTGATCCAATAGCCCATACCTACACCGCTGGAAAGGTCCGGGGTCATTTGTGTCAGGATAATGATATCTTTATCAGGAGCTATCTGCATTTGCAGCATCGAATGAGTTACGGTAATTGCAGACCCGTTAAGGGTATAGGATGTATAGAATGAAAGCCAGAAAACCAGGCCCTGGTCTGAATTAAGTGCCATTGGTGGGTTTGATTGACCTGTCGGGAAAGTTTCGTCTCTGTAATGATATATTCGTGGTAGTGGGTCCCTTGGATCTTGCCAGGTTATATGCCAACTGCCACTGTTGATATATCCGGTATCTCCAATATTGATGGAGCCATTAATATAGGATTGCGTATAGATTGGATTGTTGGTGTCATAGGTAACGTTAAAGGATTCATTTTCGAAAATCGCCCAGTTGCCGGTAAGGTCCGCATAAGAATAACTTGCATAGACCCTATTAACGAAACTAAAACACAGGGCAAATACCCCGAAAGCGATCAGATATTTCTTCATGCGGACCATTATCTTTACACCTTTCTTCCAAGTTGGGGCTTCGTAATCCCACCTGTTTTGATTTTCAGCCTAGCACAGCGAATCACGTTAAAAGTCTAAAACCAAAAAGGAACGGATAGAATCTCCTTTTCATGGTCCTATCATCCTTTTACTTCTTACATAGCGTGTTGGTAACACCTGTATGATCCGATATCTCGGCAAAAGATGTAATATGACCCACATTGCTTCCGTAATAGGCCAATGTGATTGTTTTATCTTTGGATACTGTAAAAACAGTAGGCGTTTGTGTTTCCTTTCAATAGGTTCATTCTAACCTAAAACCATCTCTTATTTTAACACATCATCTGTCCACTTTCCTTTGAAACGCCACAAATCGCCATATATCTACGTCTTTATTAAATCACGATTTTTATAAGAAATCTAGAAAGAACTTCCTATTTGTTACCGTTTCTGAACCTTTCTTATAATACTTTGCGAAAATTCTATGGCGTACCCTTTCCAATATTTACATATTAAATCATATAGGAACAAAAGACCTGGTCAAGAGCGGTGGCGAATGGATATCTTCCGTGGACCTCGAAAATCTGATCATGGCGCATCCAAAAGTTCTTGAGGCGGCGGTTATCGGTATACCCCATGTCAAGTAGCAGGAGAGGCCATTCTGTGTGTTAGTTGCACAGCCCGGTCAGACAATCACAGAGAAAGAATTGAGGGATTTTCTCAAGGATAAGGTGAAGGCTGAATGGTGGATTCCCGGTCACTTCGCCTTCATTGATATGATCCTAAAAATAAGCGTCGGCAAATTCAGTAAAAATGATCTCCGGGAGATGGTAGCCAAAGGTCAGATCAAGATACCAGAATGAAAAGAATGGACGCCTTGACATCCGCTGCCTCCGTGAATAAATATATTAAAATTATATGAAAGGAGGAAGCCCCGTATGGCGATCACATTACCCGATCTTCCTTATAGAAAGGAAGCCCTGGCGCCCGTCATCAGTTCCAATACCCTGGAGTTTCATTGGGGTAAGCATCACAAAACCTATGTGGATAATATCAACAAGCTCATCGCCGGTACAGAATTGGCAGGGGTATCACTTGAGGACATTATTCGTAAAACCGCAGGTGACACATCCAAAGCCGGGATGTTTAACAATGCTGCACAGGTCTGGAATCACACCTTCTACTGGAAGTCTCTAAAACCAGGTGGGGGCGGAAAGCCATCGGGACCTGCCGCGGATAAAATCCAGGCCGCATGGGGAAGTTATGAAAAGTTTGTCGAGGAATTGAAGAATGTGGGTGTCACACAATTTGGCAGTGGCTGGGCATGGCTTGTTCTTGATGGATCCAGCCTCAAAATCACTAGGACAGCGAATGCAGATACGCCGTTTGTCCATAGTATGAAACCTCTTCTGACCATTGACGTGTGGGAACATGCCTATTACCTGGATTACCAGAACCGGAGAGCGGACTACCTTGCAGCGGTTATTGAGAAGCTTATTAACTGGGATTTTGTGAACGCCAACCTGTCCGTATGATGAAACGATGTAGTCTATGAAATGCAACGTGGGTAAAATAGATTCACTGATCCGCCTTTTTGCAGGCTTAACCATTATTATTATTGGAGCACACTATCAAAGCTGGTGGGGGGCACTGGGATTGACCCCCCTTCTCACAGGGATTCTCGGGTGGTGTCCCGCTTATATCCCCTTTGGCATTTCAACCTGTAGAGGGAAGGGCAGGAAGTAAAAATTTAAAGCGACACAACATGCGGTGGCCGGGAGTAGTATCGTC
>JBEKJA010000337.1:0-3768 GCA_050011475.1 Syntrophales bacterium | reverse complement strand
CCGTGCCGTTTCAGCAATGCCAAAAGAGAGCCGGTCGTTGACGGGTCCGGGCCATCATCAAAGGTGAGGGATACGACGGATCTTCCTGTGTGACCCCGACTAATGATAGGAAGAAAAAAGCCCCATGAAGGAAAAAAAGGGGCAAAAAAACAGGTAATAACAAAAACAAGCAAAGGCAGGACTGCCCATTCGATACGAATGAAAAATAATATCAGAGCGAGGATCATGGCCGCCATACCTGTTATCATCGCTTGTGAAATATCGCTTACCTTTATCCTGCCATGATTCATCGAATCAAATGCTCCCACAGAGGCCCTACATGTCCCCTTTTATGCAGCCTTGTAACGACTTTGAACATCTGGGGAGACCCAGAACCTGTAACCCAGTTGATGCGGTTGCCCTCATAACCTTTTGCAATCTGCGCAACAGCTTCACGGCTCAGTGCCCGCGACCAGTAAAACGTTGGTTCAAGAAGATTTGTGTGAAGGTTGATTTGTCCTTCCTTTATGGCAAGCTCATGGAGAGTGGTGTGAGGATAAATTCTTACCCCGCTGAATACGAAAAAAACCGATTTCCCCAAGTGATCGGTGCTGGACAGGGTTTCATGCAACGTATCTTCTGTTTCGCCGGGACCTCCCAGCATCAGATAATGGGCAACATGAATGCCAGCTGCAACTGCCATTCCATGGCAGGCAAAAACATCCTCCCGCACAAATGGCTTTTTATAGGCTTTGAGCACTGAGTTTTCGAGGGCTTCCGTACCAAATTCAACGTGTGTCAATCCGGTATCTGCAAGGATCTGGTAATAATCCGGAGGAGGGTTAGTGGGGGTAAAAAAACCACCCCAGGGGATGGAAACACCCGCTTTTTTGAATGCCCGCGCAACGTCTATACTATGATTATAGTTGCCGTTAAAAGTTGAGTCCGTTATAAAGAGATATTTTGCGCCAGCATTCTGAAGCATTTTTGCCGTGCTTGCGACATCATCCGGCTGCATAAAACGAAATCGTTTCCCCTCTATATGGGGGTAAGTACAATAGATGCATTGAAAAGGGCAGCCTCTTTTTGTTTGCATGTTCAGCATACCGCCTCTTTTCAAATAAAATGACATGTAAGAATGATCGGATATAATGCCCCTGCAGGGGACATCGGACAGAGGTTCTGGAAATATAATAGGACCCTTCCTGGATATGATACCGGGGATATCTGGGACAGGTTCATTCTGTTCCAGGGCTTTCAGAAGGAAAGCTAATTTTTCCCCCTCACCGATAATACTGAAATCGGCATCAAGGTAGTCCATGATTTCCCTTGGGAAGATCGTGAACCCGCTACCTCCCAGGACAATCAAGCCGTTCGAGTTTTGCCGAATCAGCCTGATCAGATCTGTCATTTCCCCGATAAAGGTTTTCACACAAGTGTCATCAGCATTGTCGACATTTCTGATGGATATTCCGATAATGTCGGGAAGACAATCAGCTAGAATGGAGACGAGGGCTGATCCTCTTTTCAATTCATTCATGTCAATGATTTTTACCTGATGCGGAGGTGATATAGCATTCATAACATAATCGAGACCGATGGGATATATCGGATAGGGTTCGGTCAAAGTGTTTGTCGATATAAGCAATACCTTCATCACAGGAAATCCTTCAGTACCTCTTTATGAAATCTCTTGTATCCAATAATGTTCTAAATGTCCTAAAATGACCCAGGCATAGTCCCTAAAATCCCGGGAGACAGTCTATTTTGATTGATGGAAAGGAATTGATATCGCCGACAGACGAAGGGATTTTGCGAAAAATTGGGAAAGCTAGAGGCAGCCCTGTCCTACATCCAGATTTTAAAATGGCTTCAATAGCATCATCAACACTATAACCAAAAGGGCTGACAATCTCCATTGATGATATAAAAATCCTGATGCGGTTCAATCATTTTTCTCCAATCTGTTGTGATAGACATAATCAGCCAGGGCTGAAACGGATGCAAAGACCTTTACGCCCAGTTCTCTACTTTCAATTTCCACACCATAATTTTTTTCGAGCATCATGACCAACTCCAGAACATCGATGGAGTCCAATCCGAGATCACCGCCAATAATCTGGGCATTTTCGTCAATATCATCCGGGCAAACATCGATGAGATTCAAGGTTTCAATAATCTTCTGTTTTAATTCAATGATTAACTGATTCATTATATTTTCCCCCAGTCGTGATCAAGATAGAATTAATGGGAAAACAATCTAGCAAAAAGACCCACAGAATGACATGCTTCCAATTTTTAAATTTAAATTAGAGTATAGTATATAAATGAAAATTCAATGTAGTTCGAATTTCTAACTCCAGTTTTAAAATGACATCATTAAATTAATGTGAAGCAGTATTTTTCCGTGATTATTTATTTTGCACAAGGTTTCACCTATGTTATAAGGGGAACCATGAACTACTTATTATCGTTTTTATTAACTTTTTCTTTCTCTTTGGTCAGCTTATCGACATGCTCTTTTAAGTGCTTTAATGCTTTTGGATGGAAAACATGCTCGATAGCTTCATCGGTCGTCATGTCTTTTGGATGCTTAATTTTCTTTTTCATTTGAGGGGTGCCTTATGAAAGAAATTTGTATGGAAGTTAACCTTGTTAATCTGATTGAACGCTACAGCGATGATAAAAAATGCCGTCAGTATCTTGAGGCATTGAAATGGCAGGACGGTATTAAATGCCCCCGCTGTGGATCTGTTAAAATCTCTCGTATATTGAAACGCGCTCAATTCGATTGCGATCAATGCCGTTATCAATTCTCGGTAACTGCGGGTTCGATCTTCCACGATTCCCACTTGCCTCTGTGGAAATGGTTTTTGGCCGTTTATCTCATGGCTGAATCCAAAAAAGGTATATCTGCTAATCAGATCAAGAGAAGCCTTAAAATCAGTTATAAAACGGCCTGGTATCTCTGCCATCGGATTCGTGAAGCCATGAATGAGGTCAATAGAAGTGAATCTAAATTGCAGGGTACGGTTGAAGTGGATGAAACTTATGTCGGGGGTCGTTTTGATGGCAGAAGGAAACGCGCCCGTTACGAGAAACAGCCCGTTATCGGATTGCTTCAAAGGGATGGAAAATTTGAAGCCAAAACAATCCCTACAAGAGGCGTGCGAGTGCTTGTTGGCATGGTGAAAGATCGTGTTGACAGAAGCGCAACTGTTATGACAGATGAACTTCCAGCGTATAGAGGACTTGACAAGACCTTTAGACATGAGAGCGTTAACCATCACAATGACGAATGGGTGCGTGGTAATGTCTATACCAACGGCGTGGAAAGCGCTTGGTCTTTGTTTAAGCGGTCTATTGTTGGGTCTTATCATCAAGTCAGTGCAAAGCATTTAGATTCTTATCTCCAAGAATTTCAGTGGCGATTTAATGGCCGTAAAAATGAGTATCTGTTTCGTGATACGCTTATGAGGTTACTCAATACTCCCCCAATGGAATTTAATAAACTTGTAGATAAACTGGTGTGATTGCTTTTATTTCTTGCTCCTCGCCACCATTTTTGCGACCAAATATTCAGGCCCTCTATCAAGTACTGTTAAGTTGTATAACTTAAACAATGATTCAATCTTAGCTCTTTCTTGTAAGGAAAGATCATTCTCGTGATAAATATATACCATTCTTGAAAATATCATATCTTGTGACGAAATATATGATACATCACCAGGATATTTAAGTTTCGTTGGTCCCCTTGATTTCGTTTCCATTATTTTCATCATATTTTCA
>JBEKJA010000336.1:0-3773 GCA_050011475.1 Syntrophales bacterium | reverse complement strand
CCATTAATAAGAAAAAAGCAAGGATTGGAAGGAACCCTAAAACAGGTGGCACATTGACGATTGGTGCTCGTAAGGTTATTACATTCAGGGGTTCTTTGACGCTGAAAGAGGAGTTGAATGGTAAGTAGAAGCTGTCCTGACTCCGATTGAAATATAGAACAAGATAGATCTAAACGAATTTACAAACTCAAGAAAGCTAAAGTTGCATAAAAGATTCTTTAAATATTGGCTCCCGGTTATTATCTGGATGAGCGTTATATTCTGGATGTCGACCGGAATGTTCTCCTATGAGCAGACTTCCCGGGTTATTGTTCCTATCTTGCATTTCCTTTTTCCTTGGCTTTCACCATATCATGTTAATGTGCTACATGGATTGATTAGAAAGTCCGCACATATCACCGAGTATTTTATTCTGGGATTTCTTTTATTTTGTGCTTTTCGCAGTGGTGCTTCGCAAAAATGGTGCTTGCGGTGGACAATATATACCATTGTAGGAGTTGTGTTATATGCGGCGAGTGATGAATTTCATCAATCTTTTGTTGCTTCCAGAACTGCTTCCATTATCGATGTAGGTATTGATTCAGCCGGCGGACTTCTTTTTCAGATTGCTATTGTACTGGGAGTGAAAATCTGGGGACATAGCAATTAACTAGGATACGAATGAGAATCGAGAAACAACTTACCAAAGAATTGTTCAAGTTTAGGTGGTAATGCCCATCGGGCAGAGTATTATAAGAAAGGCTCAGAAACGGTAACAAATAAGCAGTTCTTTATAGATTTCTTATAAAAATCGTGATGTAATAAAGTGTAAGCATATTAAGCATATGATGAATAAATGAAAGTTCCAGACTCTTCACCCACATATGAGTGTATTAAGGGAAAGAACCAAAGAGATAGTGGATAATGACAAGATGCCACTCATGTTCAAAGGAATTGGACATCACCTCCCCTATTGGAAGACGGGAAGTATGTGTCTTTTGTGGATCGGATCTCCACTGTTGCCTGAATTGCAGCCTTTATAAGATCGATTCCTATAATGATTGTCGGGAGCCACAGGCGGAAAGGGTTATTGAAAAGAGCCTGAACAATTTTTGTGAATATTTCGACATTGGTTCTGCCCAGCAAGGCAATCAACAAAAGGAAGATGGAAAAATTGATGCGAAGATGAAGCTGGAATTACTTTTCAAGAAAGATTAAGAGATCACTCCAAATGGAAAGTATGACGAAAGGCTCTTTGAAGAGAAAAGAATATCAGCAATTTTGATGTTTTTTGGTTACATCAGTTTTTGTATTTATGTATGATTTTTCCTGTTATTGGTATCATTAAATTCTCATGGGGGTGGCATATGAAAATCAGAGCATTATTGGTGGTACTTCTGTTCGTAGCGTCAACTACATCGGTTTTAGCTGCTGGGCCATACGTTGGTATTGCTGCTGGTGTAAGTATTTTTCATGACAGTGACATCGATGAACCAGGAGGATCCGGCACTGTGTCGTATGACACTGGTTTTGGTTTAAATCTAAGTGGTGGTTATAAATTTAATGATCCCATCAGAGTTGAGTTTGAGTTGGGCTATAAATCTGCTGATTTTAACACTTTTGAATCAGATAGTAGTCTTAAAGTTTGGAGTTACATGGTGAACGCTTATTATGACATCAAAACCAATTCTCCATTAACTCCGTTTATTGGTCTGGGCTTAGGTCTACTAAATGGTGATATCAAGCTAGAAGGTTGGTCAAAAGATGATACTGAATTTGGTTACCAGATTATTGCCGGAGCTGCATATAAGGTGGACAAGAACGTAGCAATAGATATTTCTTATCACTTCCAAGCCGCTGCGTCTGATTTTGAAGTAGCAGGTTATAACCTTTCTTACAAGAGCAGCAGTATCATGGTGGGGTTACGCTATAACTTCTGAGGCAAAATAGACCAACCGGTAGTGGCAGAGGACGTGATTTACTTTGCCCAAAGAAAATAAAGGATCAATGCTTCCAGCTATTCTCACATTTCACCAAAATAGCTTTACAAAACTTTCAGTGAAAGCATTTGTTAATAGCCCCCTTTCGGTTAGGTTCCCTAGCCGCCTTAGCGGGCACATTGTGTAATAACATCTGATAACATACGAAAAGACATCCAATGTATCCAAGAAACAATCCATTTATAGTGAGCCTAATTATGGACCGATGATAGAGATGCCGTAATCGAAAGAATGCGGGGTTGCTTGCTTTTAGGTGGATAGGATTCTGAAGGAAGCGACAAAGATTATAACTCAAAGAAATTACGGGGCAATCTTTCCAGACACGGAGTGATTGGGGAAAGTGGTGGAATGACCATAAGGGGGAAAAGCAAACTCTGGAAAAGAAGTGATTCCAGTGAAGGCTATCCGTACCCAAACTCCACCAGCCTCTCATCGCTGATCCCAATGAAGTGTGCAACTTCGTGAACTACTGTGACTTCAATTTGCTCCTCAAGTTCCTCGATAGTCCTGCACACCAGTTCAAGCGGTTCCTGGAAAATGAGGATCGTGTCCGGATATAGTGGAGGGAATGTAACAGAACGTTCTTGAAGGGGGTTTCCCCGGTAAAGACCGAATAGTGGTACGTCAGATTTTAGGCCCACTTCATGTATCAATTCGTGTGACGGTCTCTTCTGAACGGATATAACGACATTCTTGATGTGCTGACGTATTTCACGTGGAATACGTCGGACTGCCCTCTTGACAACACTATCGAATTCCTGATCACTCAGCTTCATAATAACCCGAAAGGGATATATCCTTTCTTTCAATACGGATTATTTTAGATGATCTGCATTGACAATGAAATTGAAACTTTAAATACGGTTTAACACCATAATATCAATAGCAAAATCAGGATATGTTACGTATAGGTAGGAGAACGAAACAATTTCTTAAGGGAAGCGTATAGCAAAAATATTTAGAGGGGTAATCTGAGGACTTCTTCCTGAAATCGCGTTTCTCGCACCTGCTACCGGCATGCAAGATTACAACTGGCATTCAATGACCCGATGCTCAGGTCGGTAATGTCCGACACTTTACCTTTTGTCGGTTATGCCATATAATCAACTGACAGCAGGGTTGATAAAGGTAAGAGTGAGAATGGAGGGAAAGTTGTGCTAAAAACGACCTTCAGCATATCAAAAATTGTGCTGGGTATGGGCACTGTGCTGGGGTGTATGGGATTGGACGATGACCATTGGATCAACCCCGATGAGATGATAGAGATCACCTTCGACGGACTTGGAACTTTGCATCAGCATATTCCTGAAAGACAAGGGAATCTTGAAAAATCAAGATGGCCGCAGCGATTTTAATTATTAAATAAAGGGGGATAAAAGGATGGACGAAATGAATCCAAAGCTGGGGCTGGTGAAACTCACCGATAGAACCTATGGCTATATGCAAAAGGACGAGGGGCTCGGATGGAGCAACGCGGGGCTCATTGTTGGCCGGGAAGAGGCAATTCTAATTGACACATTATTCGACCTTCCCCTGACCCGAAAAATGCTGAACGAAATTGCGGGCGTCGTCGGCAAACCAATCAAACGTCTGGTGAACACTCACCACAACGGTGATCATTTCTGGGGAAATCAGCTCGTCATAGAAGCAGAGATCATAGGGCACCGTTTGTTCCGTTCAGAGATGATGAAAATGCCTCCTGAGATAACCCAGATCATCAAAAACCTGCCGCCTGAAATTCCCGCAGCAGAAATGCTAAAAAATGCACTGCTGCCTTTCGATTTCTCCGGAATC
>JBEKJA010000335.1:0-3781 GCA_050011475.1 Syntrophales bacterium | reverse complement strand
GGAGGAACTCAGAGGGGAATAATATCAAAAAAAGGGATAACAATTGACTTTGTACTTGACAGGTGGCCACATAAGAAAAGGCAGAGCCGTTTATAACTCTGCCTTCCCTCCTTCTCTTCTATGGGAAGTTTAACTCTTGCAGTGACCATATATCTCTTACAAATCCAAAATTAAATCAGCTCCAATAATTGCCGATAATATGGTGACATAAGCTATTGCGATAATTATTGCAATGACCATATAATTTACTCTCCCGCATAGAAGCATTGGATGCTACACCCATGTAAATAAAACCCGCCCATTGAATCGGGTTAGCTCTTAAATTTCCTCCTAACTCCTGCAACCCCGATCAGACCAAGACCAAGGAGCAGTATGGTTGTGGGTTCGGGGACTCTAGAAAACTCCATGAGAACCTCTCTTGTATAGCCTGCATTGTCTGTAAAGTTAAACATTGCGTTGCCGTAAATCCAGTTTAGAGGACTAGTAGGAAGCTGGACGTTAGCCAGCATCGAGGTGTTACCAAAAAGTAAGACTTCAAAAGATGTTGGATTTGGTAGACCTACATTGTTTGAGAAACTGTCGACGCCATTGACATAAGCCATGAACTGATCATTATCAACATTAATGAATGGCGAAATCTGCATTAAATTACTGCTCCGTGAGGCCGAGAGCCCGAGCTCCGGGATATTTACCGAAAGCGCACCAATAGCATAGTCACCGGCATTAGGATCAGAGCTTAAATTCGGTTGGTTCGTATCGAATGAGATGGTAGCTGTAATCGTTGCACCATTTTGAAACGAGGGAGCGAATATCGGTGAGCTAACAGGAACAGCGTTAATATATTCGCCTACTACATTCAATTGATCCCCGTCGATGGTCAGATTAATCGGCACTGCATATGCTTCTACTGACAGAGCGAATACCATAATGACGATAGTCAACAACCATTTTTTATGCATTATCATCCCTCCCCCATTTCTGACTCCTGTTTTCCTTGAGTTTAGTAATATTTATTAAAAGTCCCCTTTGTATCTTTGCAGATCCTGCTGCCGTCTCATCACTCTTGAATGTTCAAGAAACATGCCAATTACATAAATATTTGTATTTATTAGAAATATCATTTTATTTTAATAAACCGCATGTGCGTTTTTGTAAACAGTCCAGACACTTTTAATGGGCAGAATTGACGTTTTCTGACGATTATATAAGAATTATAATCAGTTACAGTATGTTTCTAACACTTTAAGATAACTGGACGATTTTACGATCTTTATAAAAAGACGCATTGGGAGGCAAGGTTCAAGGCAATTTTTTATTAAATTTTTGACTAACTATTTAAAATAGTAATCGTTCCTTTTATGGTGTTTTTATTCCAATGCTTTGTAAGAGAAAGCGTTTATCCTGACACTGTCTTTAAGATCAATGATGGCTAATCTAATCTTCCTCCTCATTGCCTATTCTTTCACTCGCCTTTGCCAATAATAGACAGATAAGCCATATATAGAGAATAAAAGGCCCTCAAGTGTTAATTCCTGAAACAAACAGAATACCATCTGAGAGAAGACTAAAAAATTTCAATTGCTAATCATTTAGATATGGGTAAGGAAAAGGATAATTGTGTGCGAATCAGATCAGGTACTTCTGGAGGATCTGGCAGCTTTGAAAATTGGTGTCCACGAAATCTGCTCCAACCTGAATATCCTTTTCAGTCCTGCGGATCCTCTGTAACCGACATGTCATGTCTATGGGCTGTAATGACTCAGGTAGACTAAAAATAACATTAAAATTTTTTTCCCGATCATTTGTGGTTATCTCTAACTTTGATTTCAGAGGGACAGATATCAAAAACCCTCCTAATGAAATGTCCAAAACTGTACAGGCTTTGATTTCACTTGGCTTAGCTTTTGTAGCATGAAAGAATGCTGGTAGGTGTGCCTCCTTACGGGGGAACTCTCGCCGCTCCATTCGGATCACCTTCGTGGAGTTGTTTTCTCTCAGGTAGTTATAAATGATGTTGTCAATGACAGATGAGATACTCTTGCGGCTTTCCCTTGCGAGCTCTTCAAGGGCGTTTCTGATATCCGTAGTGGTACGAAAGCAGATGGTAAGATCTTTTTTCATGTTCACATAGTTATTGCCTGATAAATGAACATAAACAACTTTCGCACATCTTTGTTACCATATATTCCACTTATCAATCTACTTTTAATTAATGACCATTGCCTGAGTTGAAAACATGTATTACATATTTATACATAATTATATAAAATCATTATTGTGAATGATTTACATTGATGATCATTAGAAGGACCACCTATTACTTTTTAGATATTATTTAGGCATTTTTTGGGTAATAAAACATGTTGACTTTATGTATAGCCTTGTCTTACATTGCATCCCCATTTCTAATGAATTGTTGAATTTCAAAGTACCAGCTTTAGTTTAAATATATGTTGCAGGTTTCCTAAGCCTAATATGGTGACTTATGAAAGACGAAAACAAGACAAAGAAACGACTCATTATTGAACTAACAGAATTGCGGGTCAAGGTCGCTGAACTTGAACGGATGAAAAATCAGCAGGATTATAAAATTGACACGTTAAACAAAAATAATGAACCAAATTTCCAGCAGCCTTCATGTTTTACTGATGCCCTATACATTATATTTGACAGGAAATTGGAATATGTGAATCAAGCTTTCGAAGACCTCTTTGACTATTCCGCAGATGAAATTTGCCGACCTGAATTTGAGATAATGAACCTGGTTGCTCCGCAGTACCGCAACTTCGTAAAGAAAATTTTTGATGAAGGGATAAGGGGTGATCGCAGTCTATGTCAGTTTGAATTCAGTATGTTACGAAAGGATGGCAGTATATTTGAATGTGAGACATTGGTCATCTTTATACCATATAAGTGGGGCATGGCTATTCAGGGCATCGTGTCGGAAACCTCAATACAGAAAAATATTAACGAATATAGTTCATTACCGGATAAGATTGAGATGACTATAGGTCTCTGAATCTAATCCATATATTCCCAAATCATCTTTTCGGGCTTGTTAAGTTTCTTAATGATCTCATATATTCCCGCCAATTTCGTCACATTTTTTGACTTTTTTGCTATGATATTTCTTTAACCTATCATGAGTGGGAGTAAGATAGGAATGAGGCGAGGAATTTTAAAACCGAGGAAGTATCCACGTTTTTATACCAATGAACCTACCTTTATTGTTGTCAGTGCCTATAGAGAAGAAGGGCAAAAGATGAGAAAATTTCCAATCATTGATATCAGTGAAGGAGGATGCGCCTTTATTTATGATACCTCTGAGAAAGAACTTGTGCAATCTGGTTGTCTCAGCTTTTTTTTCAAAGACATGCTTTATATTGAAAATTTAGATTTTATTACTAGATCAGATACTCTCTTTTCCCGAATCACGCATCCATCAAATTCGCTCAGGAGGAGAGGGGTTGAATTCAAAGGGCTTGAGTTGCCTAACCAAGAGCGATTGAAAGAATTCATAATGTTGAACTGCCGTGCATCATAATATACTTGAACGACAAATATTTATCTGAACACTTTAACCATCCGTTACCTGATTTAACTTAGGCAAGTCGGTGTTCAACTTCTTCCTGAAATCTTGTTTTTCTCACTCTGCAAGTTCATACAACCTTTCAAACCGTAATCGGTGGCTTATAAAATAAAAAGGCAGGCCCAAAGTGAACCCGCCTTTCTATCAAAAACCTGAATGCGATTTAGCCCTTTAACTTTCTCCTGATCCCTG
>JBEKJA010000334.1:0-3797 GCA_050011475.1 Syntrophales bacterium | reverse complement strand
GTTCAGGCCGCATAGCTCATTAAAGTATCGTCCCCCGGCACCGGAGGCATGGCTGCACTGAAAGCATATAAAATGGCAGAATTCTAACTCTGGATGTGGTACACTTTCTGGGGGCAAGTCAGTACTTGTGATGGGTGCTTTTTGTATTACGCAAGCCAGAGCCTCACTAGTGGATGTAAATTACACAACCAGCGGAACATCAGGCAATTGGGTTCTCAATTTCAGTGTAACCAATAACATAGGAATTAACCTGGACCTCTATTATTGGGGTGTCGTTCTCCCTGGGGACACCATTACAGGAATGCCAACAAACTGGACTATATACTCCTATGGTTTAAATGGTGCTAATCTTGCTTGGATGGCTGTGGAGTGGTACAATTTCAATTATCAGGCAGCAATTCATAATGGTGAGACGAAGGATGGGTTCCCGGTCTCGGATACGTCCGTTACAGCTCCGACCTCGGTAATTTGGGCAGCCTACCTTTATGACTTTAATGGCTCAGGCTCTACCACCTATAACGGTGATCCTAATCCTATCTTCTGGGGTACAGCATACAGCAATACCGTCCCCATACCCGCCACCATCTGGCTTCTCGGCTCAGGATTGATCGGTCTTATCGGGGTTAGAAGGAGATTCACGGGTTAGGTAATACAAACATCAGGAAGATAAAGGCAGGGTCATATTGGCTCTGCCTTTTTTTATGAGATGACGATTACGGTTTGAAAGGTTGTATGAACTTGCAGAATCAGAAAAACAAGATTTCAGGAAGAAGCATTTTGCTGACTGCTCCTGTTCAGTGTTGACAGTTGTCAGAATTGAGGATTACGGATGGAAAGGAGTAACGATCGGCTTCAGCGGCACAAGCGTCCGATTTAAAGACGTTGTTAGAAGTCCTTCTTGACGTCAAAACAGATCTTAATTCTATTTTGTGGGTTCAGCCATAAATTCCAGCTTGTTGATTTCAGTTATTGCACGTTCAGGTTTAACCACTTCAACATCTGTCCTTCCTTTGATGGCCTTAGCACCAATAGAAGTTTTCACGTAAATCGTTTCATTCGGGAGTATTAAAATATCAATTGAAGTCTCACCAGTATTTAACATTGCCGGAACTCTCACCTTGTAATTCCCAGGATCGACATCAACAAAAAAAATTGTACCCGGACGTGATATGCCTACTTTTTTGTCATTGAGAATAATATCCGGCTGTCTTCCGTAATCATAGATACCTCTAGGACGATAAAATACTATTCTACCCTTTTCTTTGGATAAGGGGATAATGCCGTTTTTCATTGAAGCATATTTAGGTCCAAATGTTTCACAACCTACGATGCTCGCTATTAAGACTGCTATGAGCAGGACCGATATTATCCTAATACGCCACCAGATGCCTTGAGTTGTCTTCATGCTTTCTCCTCCGTTGCATTCAGATTCAGATTGTTACGATCCATCCTATTGCCCCTAACATAGAATACTATTTTCAGTGCAACATATATACTTTTTTAATAGATGTCACTTGCTCTTTCTTATTGATTCCTAACATCTGCTGATCAAACTTATTTTACTGGGGGGACTGGCATGAATGTGCGTCTTCAAATGGTTTTGGAACAAATTGGATCAAATACTAAGAGAGGGTTTCAGCACCCATTCATAAGCATTTCCTTTGAAGGCCTCTTATTCTCTATATAATATATATGGCTTATCTGTCTATTATTGGCAAAGTTGCGTGAAAGAAAAGGCAAGGATAAGGGGCAGAATAAAGGGGATCAGGCTAACACACACACACATATCCTGGAAAGGTTAAATCTATCTAAAGATCCCCTTGCCTTTATGTCAACTTTTTTCAATAATGTTCAGTAGTCAATCATTGAGGCCATAGGTAACGCACCCGAAAAGCCGGAAATTCCAACCGGTCTGGACCTCATTAAACTCCTTGGGAGATTGCGAGGGGTTGCAATGAAAAAAGATTGGGATGAGCGAGCTTATCTCTTGAATTAAAGAAGTGGAAGCTTGCCTGTCCTATGAGTATGCATGACCTTGCATTCCCGAATACTGACGGAGAACTTACAAATCACAATACGGTCATTAAGAGTCATTATAATCCCCACTAAGGCGTGCAGGACTTAGGCATGTTTCTTTTCATTCCTTAAGGCACTCCAACGCCTCAATGCGTATCCAAGCAGGACAAAATATCAAATATCTCTCAACACAACTTGGACATTCATCCATAAGCATAACGATGGATCGCTATGGTCATCTCTTTAATGATATGGATTTCACCAAAAGACAAATTGATCTTCTTGAGACTTCCTTCCAATCCGTTAGAAATCGGTTAGAAAGGGGCAATAAAAAAAGGGTTAGAAGAAATGAATGAAATTCCTAACCCCTCGGAATACCTTGGTGCCGAAGCCGGGATTTGAACCCGGACAGGCCTACACCCACTAGACCCTGAACCTAGCGCGTCTACCAATTCCGCCACTTCGGCACGTCTATTATTTAGAAAAACTTCGCGAATATCTATACGTTCAGTCCGGGGAATGTCAAGCAAATAATATGCTCATTAAAATCCCTCTGTATCCCCTTTATGAAAGGGGGAAATAAAGATGAGGTTCAGGATGACAAAGTGGGGGGTATAAATTGGGGCTTGCAATAAAGCTGATCCATGTTATCTTAGCTCGCGATTTTATGGGAGGATTCTTTTATCTGTGATATGGATGTCATCCGTGGATTGGACCATATTCCGCCTGAGCTTCAAAATTCCATTGTAACCATTGGTAACTTCGATGGTGTCCACCTGGGCCATCAGTACATCTTTCAAAAAGTGATCTCTGCCGCCAGCACCGGCGGGTGCCGATCCCTGATCATCACCTTCGATCCCCATCCCAAAATGATTCTCCATCCCGATATCCAGCCATTTCATCTGATTACAACGGTGGGAGAGAAAATTGCGCTGCTTGAAACGATCGGTTTGGATGCAATGCTTTTGATCCCCTTCACACTTGATTTCGCTGCTACGACAGCCGGGGATTTTGTCCGGGAAATCCTTTGGGAGAAGCTGCGAATCACAAAGATTTTCATCGGCCATGACTACACCTTCGGCAAGGGCAAAGAGGGCAATGAGAAATTTCTCACGGCCATAGGCAGGAGTCTGGGTTTTTCCATAGAAGCCATTCCGCCATTCCAGATTGAAGGCCAGTTGATCAGCAGTACCAGGATCCGCCATGTTATTCTCGATGGCGATGTGAAGCTTGCAAAGAAATTTCTGGGGAGACCATATAGCCTCAAAGGCACAGTTGCGAAAGGATATCATCGTGGGACCGGCCTTGGTTTTCCTACAGCCAATGTCGAATCCGAGAAGTCTCTTATGCCTTCACGCGGTGTTTACGCAGCCCGGATCAACCTTGGCGGCAGCCTGCACCGCGGAGCGCTGAATATCGGATTGAATCCTACGTTTGGCAATGACAGGCTCACCATCGAAGTTTTCGTCATGGGATTTGAAGGAGACCTCTATGGGCAAACCGTCGAAATACTCTTCGAAGAGAAGATCCGTGGTGAAGTGAAGTTCGACAGTCCGGATCAGCTTGCTGCCCAGATAAAACAGGATGTGAAAAGAGCTGGGGAGATTCTTGATCCCCTCTTTAATAAATAGTTGTACGGCAGAGATGTGAAAATCCGGGATCTTCATGATTGGGATGTTACTTACAAGGAGGCTGTCTCAATACAGCAGCGTCTGAAACAATGTCTGGTCCTCCGCGATGACGGGCTGCCTGATAAATTCTCTACTGTCGGGGGAGCGGAT
>JBEKJA010000333.1:0-3804 GCA_050011475.1 Syntrophales bacterium | reverse complement strand
AGAGTTAACTTATTAATTTCATTTATTATTATGATAGATTGGTAATATTAACTTTTCTATGAAAGTTAATATTGGATGATATGGACATATATGGAATGAGCCTTGAACTGACCTTCTATACGTCTTTACCAAGAAATAGGAACTAGCACTGGAAGGGCACTTAAGGTAGACTCCGGATGATTAAGTACTTTACCCCCAGAATTTAGCCAAGTTTTTCTTGACTTATATTTCCATTCCAATAAAATGGCATCATAAATTCCAAGATGAGGCGCAAAATGGAGTTAGTATCTCGCTTCTTCAGACCCACTACGGCAACTTTTTTTCTTTTCGGTCCCCGGGGTACCGGAAAATCGACTTTCGTACAGCAGTCATTTCCTGATGCCCTTTATATAGATCTCCTCGATCCCGAGCAGGCCCGTTCTCTTTCGGCCAGGCCCGAACGCCTGAAGGAATTGGTCGCTGGTCGATCTGCGCCAGGTCGTGTGGTCATTGACGAGATTCAACGGGTCCCTGAACTGCTTGCCGTTGTTCACAGTCTGATCGAGTCGAAGAAGGACTCAACTTTCGTGCTTACCGGTTCCAGCGCTCGAAAGCTAAAACGGACAGGGGTTGATCTGCTGGGGGGAAGAGCGTTGATGCGCACCATGCATCCTTTTATGGCAACTGAACTGGGGCGCTTGTTCGATTTTAGTCAAGCACTGCGATATGGTTTGCTGCCCATTGTTCTGGCGTCGGAAATCCCGGCTGACGTACTGCGAGCATACGCTGCTTTATACTTACGGGAAGAAGTCCAAATGGAAGGTCTGGTAAGGAATATCGGTAGTTTCTCGCGATGTATGGAGGCGACGAGCTTTTCTCATGGGTCAATCCTAAACGTAGCAAACATAGCGCGTGAATGCGAGGTTGAGCGCAAGACTGTCGAAGGATATGTGCAAATCCTGGAAGACATCCTTCTGGGTTGGCGCCTGGAAGTCTTCAGAAAGAGAGCGAAACGCCAGCTCGTTGGTCACCCCAAGTTCTATCTATTCGATGTCGGCGTCTTTCGTTCTCTCAGGCCTGCAGGACTTCTCGACCGGCCTGAGGAGATTGAAGGCCAAGCGCTGGAGGGTCTGGTCGCTCAGCACTTGCGAGCATGGATTGCCTATTCGGGCACCGTGAGAGAACTATACTTCTGGCGCACACGTTCTGGCGTAGAGGTCGATTTCATCGTCTATGGCCCGGACGGAATATGGGCGATAGAAGTGAAAAACACAGGGCAGGTGCGCCCGGCCGACCTTCGAGGCCTAATGTCTTTTCGTGAAGAATACCAGGAAGCAAAGACACTTTTCCTATACCGGGGAAAGGATCGCCTTGTCAAAAACGGTGCTTTGTGTCTACCATGCGATCAGTTTCTGACTGCCTTGACGCCTGCCCGTTCCCTGGATGAAGCCACACTTTCACCAAATGCCATTTAGCACGGTTCGTTCGTAGAATAGATTCTCTTCTCAAAGCTTAATTCTGCATATTTTTTTTGTGCTGATTTCTATTAATCTTGAATTTTTTCCATCGGTTTCTATTTTTTTTCCATTAATTTCTATTTATTTTTGCTCCGATTTATCATTTTTTCTTCTCGTATTATTTTTTAAATGCCCGTTATTCTTATATAGTCAATAAAAGTGGGTTAAAGATGGGGCGTTATGTTTTTTTTAATGTTGTCGATATTAACTTTTACCTCTTAGTTAACATGCAAAGCATCGGGTTCTCGATGCCTTGCAATTTCTATCCCGCTGATGCCAAAGCATGGGCTTGTTTCTCGACTTCTATCTCAAAAGGTAAGAAGGAAGCACGATTGATTCTACCGCCACCCCAGAATTATCATTTCCTAACTTTTCGATTGAGGTCAAAGTTTCGCTTGACTAATGTTAACATATTTGTTAATAATACCATCATGCAATGGACAATCGACTATTACAGTGAAAAGGTACGCTTGGTAATTGATGGATGGCCGGTGGGCATCCGAGCTTTTTATGCCCGGATCACGGAGCGTATGAAAATCTATGGCCCAAACCTCGGAATACCTTTGACAAGACCTTTCGGTGGCGGGTTGTTTGAGATTCGAGCTATTGGTAAGGAGGGAATTGGCAGAGCTTTTTTCTGCACCTTCAGGGGGCAGAGGATCATTGTCCTTCATGCCTTTATAAAAAAGACAGATAAGACGCCGCATAAAGAATTGGAGACGGCAAGAACAAGATTGAAAGAGGTATGTAACAATGAAGAAACATGATGAAATGGTTGCCAAATGGATGAAAGATCCGAAATTCCGGGCTGCATATGATGCTCTTGAAGATGAATTTGCCGTCTTTGACGAGCTTCTTAAAGCACGGCAACGCGCAGGCCTCACCCAGGCGGAGGTAGCAATTCGTATGAAGACAAGGCCGCCTGCCATAGCTCGAATCGAGGCTGGTGGGGGAAGTAAGAAACATTCCCCATCCATCACCACGTTGCGCCGGTACGCCGAGGCTGTAGACTGTAAGCTCAAAATAGAGTTGGTGCCGAGGTATTCTTCAGAAAAAACAAGATAATGTTTCGGCTGCCAGTCATTCAACAACAGACACTATTGTATGACCTCCGCTATATGGAGAGTGGTTATGAACAGGGTAGCGCCTGGGGAGCCAGTAAATTTAAGGATTTGCGATGTGTTAAAAGTTAATATTAAATAGGTCAAAAATATATAACGCCCACGCAAATTTTAATTCTGAAAAACTTTCCCTTATATAAGTCAATAACCAGGTTATTTTGGACAGCTATGTATGAATATGTTAAAAACCAGACATGCAGAAAAGTGTGAAAAAAGTCTGTTACATACTCTCTTATAGATGCCTGATTATATAAGAACAAGGAATATGGGCGATAGAAGTGAAAAACACGGGGCAGGTGCGTCTGGCCGACCTTTGAGGCCTACTGTCTTTTCGCGAAGAATACCCGGAAGCAAAGACACTTTACCTGTACCGGGGAAAGGATCGCCTTTTAAAAAACGGTGCTTTGTGTGTACCATGCGATCAGTTTCTGACGGCCCTGACGCCGGACCGTTCCTTAATGAAATGTTACAGATTATGAAACCATAAACCCTTCCCAAAGTTTAATTCTTTAATATTTGTTTCTGTGCTGATTTCTGTTCGTTTTGAATGAATTGTTTTTTTTTCGTTTTCCAATTGTTCTGTATCCATTTTTATTTGTTTTATTGCTCTGAGTTGCCAGTTTTTTCGGCTGTTATAACTGTTTGTATGCTTATTATTAATTATACTCGTAACATATTTAAAAATTGGGGGCTATATGGGGGTAGATTTTTTAAGAATATAAAATTATTCGCGAATTGCATCAGAAACTATTGATTTTTTTGGATCCAAAGCGCGGACTCGAACCACGGACCCGATGGTTAACAGCTAACATTGGGGAAGATTTCATATTCTGAATATTTTGGCATGATTTGCACAACATATGGTTTATAATGAACAATATATTGTGCAATAATCTAAATATGCTAGAGATCAATAATTAAATAGATAATTAATTCAATAATATAAATTATAATTTTTGCTGGCATTTTTCTTGCAGATTATAAATTGACAGATAATATATCTTGGGAGGAATATTTATGGCAAAAAAATATGATGTGATCGTCATTGGCTCGGGTGTCGGCGGGATGGGCTCAGCTGCACTGCTTGCAAAAAATTTCAAGCAGAAGGTTCTTGTTCTGGAGAAGGCCCCCTTTATCGGCGGTAGGACCCTCTCATTCGTCTTCAAGGGAGACAAAGCAACCGTCGA
>JBEKJA010000332.1:0-7044 GCA_050011475.1 Syntrophales bacterium | reverse complement strand
TTCTTTAAATCATGTTATGAATTTTAGACTTATTCAGTGTGTTGCCAAAATATTTGAGAAATGATGAGGTACAAATGAACGAGCGCCTTCATGGATTCTTTTCACCAAGAAACATTGCTGTAGTGGGTGCATCCACAAAGAATTTCTTTTTCGCCAACATGGTGGGATATGCGAAAAAAGCGGGAATCGGGGTGCAATTTTTTCCGGTGAATCCTGGTGCGAGCGAAGTATGTGGCATCCCAACGGTACAGTCTATTTCGCAACTTCCCGAGGATACTATCGATTTTGCCGTCGTTATTGTTAAAAGTTCCATAACCCTTGCGACATTAGATGAACTGGCGGAAAGAGGTATAAAGAATATCCTCCTCATCTCGGGTGGTTTTGCAGAGACTGGCAACGGAGGGGAGCGTCTTCAAAAAGATCTCCAAGTCCTGTGTCGCGAGAAAGACATTCTGCTTCTCGGCCCCAATTGCTTGGGTTTCATGAATATAGGAAGTGGTGTGAGTGTCTTTGCAGGGGCAGCGGTAGAAGGGGAATTGTTACCCGGGACCATCGGTATATTGGCCCAGAGCGGTGCGGCAAGTGAGACGATAGTCACTAAGGTTTTAAAAAAAGGGCTTGGTGTCTCGTTGTATGTTACAACCGGCAATGAGGCCCTGCTCAATAGTGCAGACTGCCTGGAATATATGATTGAAAGCGGGACAACCCGTGTGATTATTGGGTTCATGGAGGGGTTTAGGGATATTCCCAGGATGGAGCAAATAGCCCTGGATGCTGCCTGGCGGAAAATACCCATCATCCTCATCAAGATTGGTCAATCCGAGAAAAGCAAGCAGGCAGCGCGTTCCCACACAGGGGCGTTAGCGGGTGATGTCGGTGATTGAAGGTTTTTTCAGGCAACACGGTATTGTTCATGTAGAAACTATTGAGGAGCTTGTAGAAACAGCGGGCATCTTTTCACGGTGTCATCTGCCCAATGGAGGCCGTGTGGGGATCTGCACTATGTCAGGAGGTCTCTCAGGATTGTATGCAGACCTTTGCGCCCGCTTATCCATAGAACTACCGGATCTTTCCCCGGAAACGATTAGTTCGTTAAAGAGATTACTTCCCGATTTTGCCCAGCCGGCCAACCCCCTTGATTTGACGGGATCTGGATGGGCCAGTGGCATGGACAAAGTCATAAAGATACTGCTTGCTGATGAGCGTATCGATATCTTGATGCCAATATCATTTTCCCCTCAGAACGAAATGAATACGTTTGCACCTGGATTTAATGAATCGTTCCTGTCACTCATCCGTTCTGATGGGAAACCCATTATACCCATCACGTTCTTTGAAGTGAACGATTATGCTCGGAAGTATTATCGCAATCATGGGGTATATTTTATAGAGCATGCGGAAGATGGCTTCAAAGCTGTTTCCCACCTTATCCGGTATGCACAATTTCAGAGGAAATTTTGTAAAAGAAACTCATGATTTAGTCTTTTGTTATTTCATCGTCCCATAGCAGCTGATCTTTAATATCTCTTTTATAAATAAAAACATTGACAATTGATTTATTAAATATTATTGGTTCAACCAATAGAAAATTGTAGGGACCAGATTTAACTAAAGGATGGGTATTAAGATGAAGAAATCATCTCACAAAAATAGCCAAAATGATTCTACACTAACAACTTTGTCAACAGACGTTTCGGAAAAACTTATAAAAGGAATTATTAATGGAACATATCCTGCAGGCAGTAAATTGCCTACCGAGCGAGAAATGGCAGATAGCTTTGGGGTTGCCAGGCATATTGTTCGCGAAGCACTAAAACGGGTTGAGACATTGCGATTAATAAAGATACGCCAAGGCTCCGGGGCTGAGGTTCAGGATTACTTGAGCACAGGCGGCATCGAGCTTGTTGACCTGCTCCTTATAAAAGATGATGGAAAAATGGATAGGGATTTTTTGAAAAATATCATTGAATTTCATACGTTTACCTGTATTCATGCCGTCAAGCTTGCCGCCCAGCGAATCACAAAAGAGGAACTGCGGGTGTTAAAAGAGTTGTTAGATGAAAGAGCAGTCAACATTCAGGATCCTGAAAGGCGTGCCAATATCACATTGGAGATGTCCGATGTGATTGTGAAGGCTTCCCGCAACAAATATATTCAACTCCTCTTCAATTCACTTCTGAGGACGACGAAGGCTTTTGAGCATATTTTTGGACTTCCAATTCCCGATGATAAAATCGTTCAGATGTACCTCGAACGCGTTGTCGAGGCATTAGAAAGAAAAGATCAGGAGATGGCAGCTTTATTAACTTTGAGAGGCTTTGAAGAGAACAAGACCTATCTGATAAGAACCATAGAAAAGTTATATCACATTAAATCAAACTAGCTTAACCCTCCTAAATCTCTAATCTCATTAGAGGTTCAACCAATAAAAATTATTTTTAAAAAAAGATTGACAATGATTCATAAAATGTATTACTGGTTGAACCAATAGGATAATATTACGAATATTAACGAATACAATAGGCAATATTTCTTAAATAGATTGATCCAATTTAAAGGACGTGGGATTTTCTATGACAGTTAAATAGTCGGGATCAACCAATAAGCAGGAGTATTTTATGAAAGCTGATAAAGGCCCCATGCTTGTTCTGGCTGAAGTTTTAGATAAACAAAAAGTAACTTCATCTTTTTATGAGACACTTCATGCTGTTCAAAAAATTGCTAAGGTTTATGGTTCCAAAGTCCAAGTTATAGTCTTCGGATATAATGTTGCTGACATAGCTGAAAATATCAGGCACTTTGATGTTGATACAGTGCACCTTGTCGATAACCCCCATCTCGAAACCTATCACCCCGAATATTATCTAGCTGCCTTCCGCCAGGCATACGATCTCATCAAACCCATGGCCATCTTTATGGGACACACCCTCCAGGCGATCGATCTTGCTCCACGCATTGCCTTTGATGTGGATGCAAGTCTGATCACTGACTGCACAGGATTCAACATCGACGAAGAAGAAATTCAGTTTATCAAGCCTGTACTGAGCAGCCATATTCTGGCAGGCTATACAACAAGTCCTCCCTTCATCATCACCATGCGATCAAAATCATTTGAACCGGCGCAGCGTTTGGAATCAAAGCAGGGTAATATCGTTCAACTCCAGCCAAATCTGGACCAGTTAAAAGTTAAAATTCATTCCAATATACGTGTTCTACATGAACATGAGGGCATCAAGGTTGAGGATGCTGAAATCATCGTTGCCGGAGGCAGGGGGATCGGCAGTGCAGAAGGATTTGAGAAATTGGCACAACTGGCGGAAACTCTTGGTGCCGCCGTAGGAGCAAGCCGACCTCCAATTGATATGGGTTGGGTTTCTGCCGAAACGCAGGTGGGTCAGACCGGTGCCATTGTAGCGCCAGCTGTTTATTTTGCCATTGGCATTTCCGGATCAATTCAACATCTAGCCGGTATGGCTCAATCCAAGAAAATTGTTGCCGTCAATAAGGATAAAGAGGCCACCATCTTTAAATATGCAGATTATGGAGCCGTGGGCACTTACGAAGAAATTTTACCAGCCCTTACGCAGGCCATTCAAGAGAACAAAAAGGCATAGGACCAGGGATGGGAGGTATCGCCATGAACATTATCGTCTGCATTAAACAAGTGCCGGATCACGGAGCACCTCAGGAATCTTTCATTATTAATGCTTCAGAAAACAGGGTGGAATTCAGGGGGATTCAGCCTGTACTTTCGCTTTTTGATGAAAATGCCCTAGAGGCTGCCCTGCAGCTCAAAGATGCGGACAAGGCGAACGTCAAGGTCAGTATCTTGAGTGTAGGGAAGCGTATTGCAAAACCTGTGATGATGAAGGCGTTTGCGGCAGGTGCGGACGAACTGGTCACCGTCGAGGATGAGTCTTTTGAACCGCAACGCATGGAAAGTTTTCAAACGGTAGCTATACTGGCAGCCGCGGTAAAGAAAATCGATCAGGTTGATTTGATAATAGTGGGAAGGCAGGCCGCAGATTGGAATGCCGGGCAGGTGGGAATCGGGCTGGCAGCAAAATTAGGGATACCAGTTGTCACACTGGCTAAAAAGGTAAGTGTCTCCGGTGGAAAGATGATTGTCGAGCGGCTGATACAGGGCGGACATGAGGTCGTGGAAACGGATCTGCCGGCAATCGTCATGGTCAGCAACGAGGTGGGAGAATTGAGGTATCCGACCATGATTCAGCGCAGGGATGCCAAGAATAAACCCGTCATCTCCTGGGGCATGAGTGACATCAGTTATGAACCGGATGAGTCCAGCAAGGTAAGACTTCGCACGCTCGTCAAGTCGGAATTGAAGCGGCATCAGTGTCATTATGTCTCAGGGGAGACACCCGCAGACCTTGGCAGAAACCTCGCATTCACTTTACTGCAGGACAAAGTAATCGGTTAGGTGCTCGATACAATAAAATATAATGAGAAAGGGGGTGGCCGGAATGTAGCGGTTCAAATGGAAGTGGACAGATGATGGGTTAAAACAAGAGACGGTTTTAGGTTATAATGAATTCTCTGGAAAGGAGAGAAGCGATGGGACCTAAAGCCAAACAAGACCCTAAATCTGTGGTAAGAGAGATCAAGAGGAACACCCGCCGTAAATTCAATTCAGAAGAGAAAATCCGGATCATTTTGGAAGGCCTGCGAGGGGAAGACAGTATTGCGAATATCTGTCGGAAAGAAGGGATAGTCCCGAGCATTTACTACAAGTGGAGCAAGGCGTTTCTGGAGGCGGGCAAACGGCAACTCAACGGGGATACCATCCGGGAAGCCAGCAGTAATGAGGTATCGGATCTCCGGAGTGAGAATGAGCAGTTAAAGCAATTGGTGGCTGATCTGAGCCTGAAGAATCGGGTTCTAAAAAAAAGTTTGAGTGGTCTGGAGTGAGTGTGGAGCGGTATATGCGGTACAGTCAGGCTGAAAAGATGGAGGCTATCAGGTTGGTGGAAGGATCGCCGGTGAGTGTGAAGCAGACGCTTGCGGAACTTGCCATTAACCGCAGCACGTTTTACACTTGGTATAGCCGATATCAGGAGCATGGCTATGATGGCTTGGCTAACGCATACCATCCACCCAGACAGTTTTGGAACGAGATACCGACGTGGGAGAAGCAACGGGTAGTGGACACGGCCCTGGAGCATCTTGAGAAGTCACCCCGGGAGCTGGCATGGCATATCACGGATAAACGGGGTTATTATATCTCGGAATCAACGGTATACCGTATTTTGAAGGCCCATGATCTGATAACGAGCCCACTCTATACGGTGATCAGTGCCCATGAGAAGTTTCCTCACCCGACCAAGGCAGTCAATGAGCTGTGGCAGACGGATTTCACCTTTTTCAAGGTGGTGTATTGGGGATGGTATTACCTGTCCACAGTACTTGATGATTATAGCCGGTTTATCCTGGCATGGCGGTTATGTCAGGGTATGTCGGCAGATGATGTAAAGCTGACTCTCAACGATGCGATTTTGTTTACGGGCATACGGCATGTAACGGTGGTCCATCGGCCCAGACTCTTATCGGACAATGGCCCGTGCTATATTTCAAAAGCCCTGGGGGACTATCTTGAAGAAGAAGGGATCGATCATACCCGGGGTAAGCCTTATCATCCGATGACACAAGGGAAGATAGAGCGGTACCACCGCTCCATGAAAAATCTCATTCTTCTGGATCATTATTACAGTCCCTCAGAGCTTGAGGATCAGATCCGCATATTTGTGGATTATTACAACAACCATCGGTATCATGAGGCATTGAACAACGTTACCCCTGCGGATATGTATTATGGGCGTGACCTTGAGATTCTTGAACGGCGTAAACAGATTAAACGAAAAACGATGCTTTTACGAAGGAAGCAGAACCGTAGTTTGAGACTTGCCGAAAAGGCAGGAAAGGTTTATATGAGCACTGAAACCTTCTCTTAATTTTTGATCTAATTTGTCCAAAACCATTTGAAGACATACACCCACCGATTCATTAAGAAACAGAAACAGAATCTCGAAAAGCATCGGTCGAGCGATTGAAATGATTCGAAAAGCTGACGAGGAAGCAGCAAGACATTTTCAAAGATCGTTGGGACCAATCAAGTCCTTCAACCAGTCATACACACCAGATCGTGAGATATACTGGGTAACAGAGTAGAGCATCCCCCGCAAATATACCTCCTCCATAAATCATCTGTCATATCTTCTGTCCCTTTGGGGACATCTTTTGTCCCCCAAACTTATTAGGGACAATAAAAACCCTAACCACGCAAAGGAGACAGAAGATGGCAAAGAACAATTCATCCATACCTCTCTATGACATCAATCTTTCAGCATACCTCCTGTTTAAAGGAACCGTCCCTGAACTGAAGGCTGAGGGAAAACGCGTCGTCTTCTTGTTTCCAAATAAGACGGAGACGTTTCAACTCATGAAGCAATACAACGAAAATCCCTTAGTCCCAGTCATTGATTTTATCACCTGTCTGAGAAGGCTGAGATCACAAATGCTGGCTCTGCGAGATAGAAACTTAACGGGAGGTATAGGATATGCCAAAGAACACTAAAATCAAATTTTCGGCCAGATTATATGCCGAAATAATCCACAAACAATACAATGTCTTATGTGACAAGAACCGTATTTTATGGATATACGACCCGCCAGCAGGACTATGGTCCTATAATGGAGAAGCAAAGGTTGACAAGGAACTGAGGGAGAAGTTTCTGCATGATAATCATCTTAGTAATTTTCATGTAAGGGAAGTAATCTCTGACCTCAAGGCTCTCGCTTTCAAGGATAGAGAGTTTCCAGAACCAGAAGATTGCATCATTCCATTCAATAATGGTGTCTACAACCTGAAGTCAGCGGAGTTTGTTGAATTCAAATCAGAGTACCACCTTAAATCCAAGCTGGCAATTGACTACAATCCCGATAATAAAGGATGCCCACTCATCGAAAAGATTTTCCAAGGACTTGTAACGCCTGAGTTCTTGATGGACCTTTATGAGCTCTCTGCGT
>JBEKJA010000331.1:0-3815 GCA_050011475.1 Syntrophales bacterium | reverse complement strand
TAATAATAAATGAAATTAATAAGTTAACTCTTTTTTAATCATCTGGATGAATCTTCATTTATTTTTAATACTAAGTATTATTTAAAAAAGAATAGTAAGTTAATATTAATGAGGAGAATAGGTACAGTTGATTGACGTGGCTTACTCAATCGCAAACCTGATTAGCAATGAACCTTGTACATCTTCAAATGGTTTTCGACAAAAGGGTTAAAAACTAAGAGAGTCTCGGCGCCCATATAGACCTTTTTGCCTTTTTGGCAAGCTTCAAAGCGTGATTCCGCTTCTTTCGTAAATGGATCTTTTAACATGTTATGTCTGATCGTCTATTTGTGTTTAAAATATGGAATAAAAAGCCGAATATTATAAATAACAAGATTTCGGAAACAGTTGCTCAAGGAGACTTGATGAAACAACTGCGCCTGCTAAGGCGATAGGGAGCCAACAAATCGAAAGATGGATTTAACCTGTCACACTTACGAGGGTTCAGCAGTGAATGACACGGTTTGAAATAAAGGACCAACAGACTCAGATTACTAATCGAATTTTGAAATGTTTTTGTAAATGAGTCACTTTCCCCTTGTCAGAAACTCGGAAACGCGCATTTTGAGCATTTTCAGTACATCTACAGAAGTATAGATCTGATGGCCTGCAGGATAAGTCACAAATGTGACATTCTCACGCAAGCTTTCATTCAGTCCAAGATGGTTGAACGTGTATTGCTGTCCATAGTAGGGCGTGGTCAGGTCATAAAAACCAGATATATTGATAACTTTCAGATGGTTATTAGCAGCCAGACTCCTTCGCAAGCTTTCCGAAACGGTCAAATAACGACCATCAGCACTCCACTTCCATGCTCCATGCACCTCACTTGATAGGTATTCATACGTGAGGCTTGTTGAAAACTTGAGATCCCGTCGAATGTAATCGTTAAGCGTCGCAAGATAAGGCACAATGGTGAGAGAAAAAGAAGGATCGAAGGGTTCCGATTCGCTTGCCTTGGAGGTCGCCATCCCAATAACCCTACCATCCATGTAGCCTAAGAATTGTCCTTTGTCTCTTATCAACTCACGTGCAAACTTGCCAGTGCTGATTCTTAGGCGATTATTGAGTATATAAATTTTCGATAGGCTTGTGTATTCGACTAACTTATCAGCGATCCTGCTCTCCTCTTCCTTTGTCAGATTATCACCCTTAGCCAGAGCAGCAAGATATTCATTCATGGCCCAGGTTTCAACCTCATTCAATGTTTTTTGCATGTCCGCCTGCAAGTTTGAAGAAAGTTGTTTATGATACCATGCAGTGGCTGTGCATGAAGGCAGGCTCAGAACATAGGGGAGATCGTTTCCTAATGAAGGCCATATCATCTGGAAGTCAAGGACGGAGGATATCAGGATGACGCCATGCGGATAAATACCAAATTCCGATTGCAGCTTATCGATGACCCCCACAGCTCTTGTGGTACCATAGCTTTCTCCAAGAATGTAAATTTGTGAGGGCCAGCGTTCATTCTCTGTCATATACAGACGGATGAAGCGCGATGCTGTTCTGATATCTTCCTGCACCTCGTAATATTTTTTCGTATCTACACCAGGGGCAGCTCGGCTAAATCCAGTTCCGATGGGATCTACAAAAACTAGATCAGTATGATCAAGCCATGTGAATTCGTTATCGATGATTTGATTTTTATTTGGCATTATAGTACCACCACCATCGATCATGACGCGCTTGGGTCCTATACCACCCATATGCAGCCACATTGTAGCGGCCCCGGGTCCACCGTTGAAAGCGAAAGTTACAGGCCTGTTTGGCTCACCTGCACTGTTTTGCTTCACATAGGAAATAAAGAAAACACTAGCCTCCAACTTACCGGATTCATCTTTGAGTGGCATAAAACCAGCCGTTGCTGTGTAATGAAGCGTCTTGCCAGTAAGAACAATTGAGTGTTGTGTAATTGAAGTCTTGTCCAGAGCTGTGCCTTCAGGCGTCTTATTGGTGAGGGGATCGGTTGGAGATTTCAGTCCGTCTTGGGCCCAGAGGGGTAATCCCACGCACCATAATAGACAGCTAATGAATCCTATTACCAATATAAAGTGACAGTATCTTTTTTTCATTTGATAGCCTTAACTTAATCGCCACATATCTACATTTTTATTACATCATGATTTTCATAAGAAATCTACAATGAAAATAAAATTTGTCTGTTAACCGATTTCAGGAAGGAAGCAATCGCGGATGTCCCACGCCATTTTATCCCTTGTGTGTGTGATGCTAACATATTGTTTTCATATGTTTTCAGATGAAAAAACCCGTGTTTTCTCGCAAATTTCATTCATGTTGATACGTTTAACTCTGTGACAACCATCTAAAATTCAGTAGTTCCTTTTTAAGCTGTTTTTGGTATTCGTTTAAGAATCGGGGATCATTGCGTATCTTTTCCAATATTTCCTCCATCTGCTTGATGAACTTTTTTTCTTCCTTTTGGATCAATACACAGACATCACTCCGTTTCGCCATCCGGGAAATTGCAGGTTGACTTGTACCTCAGGCCAAGGCGATCTGACGCTGTGACTTTCCATTAGCTAATCCATGAACTATCAATAGTTTGATTTCTCTTATTCGCTAAAAATGACTGTTTAATGTAGAACTGCTTTTCTTCCTGAAAATAAGATTTTGCATGGTAGAATTGTAACTTAACATTTGATATACGTTTTAAGACAGGTTAACGAAATTATGAGAATAAAATATATAGACGGTATGCGAGGATTGGCGGCGCTAATTGTACTTTTTTCACATCTCATAACCTCATTCTATCCTGTATTGTATCCAACACCAGCAGGAGGTTTATTATTATCTGTAGATGTTTTGGTTACTCAACCGCTTCTCATAAAGGCATTTGTCTTCACACCTTTAATTATTCTGTATAATTGTGCTTTTGCAGTAATATTTTTTCTGCTTATAAGTGGTTATTTGGTCAGTTATAATTGTTTTCACAAGAAAGATGAGAATTATATTACAGCAAGTTTTTTCAGAAGATATTTCAGATTGACAATCCCCATCCTATTTTCATGTGTTATTTCGTATTTCTTATTAAAAGTTGGTGCATTCCCCAAGTTAAGTCGATTTTTCGCTTGCGATGCAAATTTTTTCAACATGATTAAATTCGCTTTATATGATGAATATTTCGGTTCTCCAAATGAAAATCTGTTATAGTGATAGCCTCATTATCAAGCTATGTTTATATATGGTTGAGAAATTATGTAAATGCCTCTTATAATTTGTTTTTCTTTATCACATTTGTAATTACAATAACTGTAATAATCCCCTTGTCGCATGTTTTCTATAAAAATATTGAACTGCGAAGTCTAAATCTTTCTAAATCACTTTATGAATTTATTAATAGGTAATATTAAGATTTCTTTTTCCTTTCTATTTTTCAAATGCCCTCTCCCAAATTGAACAGATTATTTATTTCAAATGGAATTTATTAAGACTTTTTTCGATGCCCGTTTTTTATTCGCTTACATCGAATTTCTTTTCTCAAAAAAAGTTGACAGTGAAATGAAAAAGGATGCGGTATTTGGCGGTATACCTATGGACTACGATGAAACCTCAAATGAGTTCAACTGGACTCATACTGAAAATATTATAAATAGCAATCCCTATGATTACTATTTGCAACGAAAGTCTATTTTTCGTATCTTGCATATTTGAATTCATTGAATAAGCCCTCGTTTCTTCATCTCATCGAATAATCTTTGCGTAAATATATATGCTCCACGAATGTTGAAGTGGCCATAATCTACGAAAATAGAGTC
>JBEKJA010000330.1:0-3832 GCA_050011475.1 Syntrophales bacterium | reverse complement strand
TTATTTGGAACAGGCGGACAAGACTTTTTCGATAATGAAGGAAAAATGAAACTGTCCCGACTTTTGCCTCAATTTTTGGTGTTCGGCGATTCTCATAACCTGGATGAGGCAATAGTAAAATGGCCGGCTCGTATTTCTTCGATCAGGTCTTTCTCATTCCGGATGTCTCTGTCAAAAATGGTCACCCACTTTCCCAGTTCGTCGAGACAATGGGCATCACTTCCGGCAGTACCGGTAAGGCCAAGCTGCCTAGATACCTGTAATGCCATATCGTTTTCTTCATCGTTGAGTTTGCCATTTCTGACTTCAATTGCGTCTACATTCCGGAAAACTTTGCGCTTTATGGCATGATCTGCCGTAACCTGCAGTTGGCCTATCCCAAAAACCTTGAAACCGCGCAGGGGATGTGCAGCGATCATTAATCCACCACATCCCTCCACTTCTCTACGAAGCTCAACAATTGGGATGACATCAGGAATATGTGTATCGTATCCAAAAACGAGGATGTCGCCCTGATCGGTCGTGATCTCATTTCCGGAAAAAACCTTGATCCTGTGCCCCTTTGTTAGTTCCTCAATATCCCGACTACTCCAGACGGTATGGTGCTCAGTCAGGCACATCCCATCGAGGCCAATCCTCTGAGCCTCGGCAAGCATCTCCCTGGGATCGATTCGGCTGCATGATGAACGTGGCGACGTGTGGACGTGAAGATCTATAATCATGAGCCGGTTGTCATGGCCAACGTGCGACCTTCCTTTTCAGGATGATCTTTAATCCAATTGGCTGAAGCTGAGGATATGTCGACAGATGCATCTTTCTGTAAATCAGCAGTCAAGGCCCTTGTCATCCTTGCCTGGTCCAGACAACGGCCGCATTCATTGATGATTTCAGCAAAATGCTCACAGCCTTTCTGCCCGATTTCCTTCATGATTTTCGACATCCATCCCTCACCTCTCAGCGTCAAACCAACGGCACTTTGGAGGACATCGACTGCTTTTGGACAGACAGGTGTCGTATATCGCTTCATCCATCCCTGTATGGAAAGGATTACTCCATCGGAGATCCTGACATCCATAAGAATCTCCATGTCGTAAATGTGATCTTCCTGGGTACCATGAAAACGAACAGTATCGTCATCAATAAATTCGGCACTGATCAGTTGACTACGGCTGAAAGTGATCATTTTCACACCCCTTCCTGAGCATTGAGGCTCCTGACTATCGGGCTGTCATTGGAAAATGCGACACAGCTCCTCAATAGCCTCGGATTGGCCTTGAGCATTATTCCTGCCATCTTGATTTGCTCATCAAGCGGCAAGTGCTTCAGCTCTTCCCCCATCCGGATGGCGGGAAGGGTAAAATTCAGAATAACGGCATTGCAGCATTCCAAAACTCCTTCCGTCAAATCAATATTGCCGGAGGTTCCACCCAGAAGTCCGCGCACGATCTTTCGCAGGCCTGGACCTATATTAATGCCTACCACCTTTTTGATTATCACCTCCGCACGAATTCCATCACGGTGAACGGATCGTTTGACGCAGGCCTCGGCATCCGTAATTTCCAGATCAGGCAGGCTCACGGACATCTTCATCTCCATGTCAATAAGATCATCCGTCAACCGCCAGTATACTTTAAGTTTATTCGGGGCTACCGGTTCGACTTCCACAACCTTACTCCTCATGAATACAACGGTCATTTCGTACCCTGTCCTTTCTTTGATGCTTTTTCTCTCTGCAATATCTTCAATGCCTCCCAGAGCTCATGGACTTGTCTATCCGTATCTTCCTTCGTTCCCGAATTGTCGATGACATAATCCGCAAATCGTTTTTTTTCTTCAATTGACATCTGGGACTGCACCATATTCGCAGCCAACTGATTATCGATACTGTCTCTTTCCTTCAAGCGTCGGATCTGGTCCTCCTCGGGTGTATATACAAGAAGTATTCTATCAAACATAGAACTCATATTGGCTTCAATCAGCAGTGGTACCACTATCTGGATAATGGCATCGGGGTTTTCAGCATTGCATTGCTGCACCATTTCCACATATGCTGCACCGATACGAGGGTGAGTAAATCCTTCCAGGGCTTTTCTCTTTTCCGCATCGGTAAATAGAATTTCAGAGAGCTTCCTGCGGTCGATGGTTCCATTTTCACTCAGGACCTGCTTCCCAAAGAATGATAAAATGTCATTATAAGCTGGCTTCCCCGGTTCGACCACAACCCTGGCTAGGCTATCAAAGTCGATAATCGGTGCCCCAAGATCTTCCAGCATTTTCGAAACAGTTGACTTGCCGGTCGCAATGCTTCCCGTAACCCCGAGCAGCAGCGAATTTTTCCCCCTGGTGGGTTCCAGCATTGCAGCGCCAGCATAAGCGCCCGGCATGGCTGGTGTGATATCCATCTGTGACCCGGCATAACTGACAGGGTAGCGAATGCCCCTTCGATAAAGGGTCTCCATCCCCTTGAGTGCGGTATCCAGCATCCCGGAAGGCAGGGCCATAACCAGTTCATCGTCCTGGGTATGGCCGTAACGACGCTCCCCATAACATGGAATTGTCAGGGAAGGTTTCCCTCCGAGGTAGCAGCGGACAATTGCATCTGCACAGGAAGATTCACCCACACAGAAAAATTGCATGACCTCGTAATGCTCAAACTGAAGGGAGTTGATCAATAGCATCATCTGGGCAGGATTGGCGTAAATCAGGATGATGTTCGGATCGAACGGATTATAAACAGCAGGGCCCATGACGACCGCTTCGTATTTTCCTGTAGGAAGGCGGGGAATGGCATTCTCGTATTTTTGACCTTCACTTTTTGTCCTTGACCAGATAATGCTGCGGAAGGTTCCGTCTTTCATAAAATCAGGCATATCCTCAAGCCCGATGATGGAGGTGCACACAGGGCCCATGAGGTCCGTTGCATCGGCTCCTACCGTCCAGTCAAAGCTCCTGACAACGTTCAGAAGCTGGCATAATGTAGATTTATGGCCGAGCCTGCGGAGAAAGGGGATGGTGGCCATATTCTCTTTTTTCTCCAGGAGCTTGAAAGCTATGGGAAATGTCTTGAGCCGCATGAGCTGTTCAAGCCTGCGGATGTGCTTTCCCCAGTCTCGGGACGTATTCATAATACTTCTCCCAGGTTTTGATTATGAATGATCTACCAGATTATATCGACCATTGCTAGAAAACATCTCATGAAGGCAACGCAGCATTTGTTCATATCTTATTCGTGGAAGGAGAGAACTTATTTTTCTCGAGTATATGGCCACGCCGCGATGCCGCCTTCCATAACTCTAACAATTTTCCATCCATTAGATTCCAGCACCAATGCGGCCTCGTATCCCCTCAGCGAGATTTTACAATAACATATCACTTCCCTATCCTTATCCTGGGATAGTTCATTGAGGCGCTTCCTCAGGGCGCCAAGCGGGATCAGTGTTTCGCCGATTCCGAGCCGCAGGATATTGAAAAGATCATCTTTCCATGGCTGCCCTGACCTATTATTTGACTTGACAGACATTGTCCAAAGAAGTCTAGACTCAATTATCTAGTACTCCTACAAGTCCTCAACTTCCGATTTGGAAATGAAGTGTGGATTATCGCATGAAAGTCAGCTATGGGATCCCGCCTCTTCCTTTATCGGCAGGCTAACATGCACCTTATTGCCCCGTACAGTTTTTGGGGAGAGTTATAATTAAATGTCAATATGCAAGTCTGACCCCTTACCCCTATCTGACGGTAATCTCCACACGCCGATTACGAGGTTCGGCAATGCCATCGGGTGTCTGTATCAACGGATTTGCCTTACCGTAGTATTTAACTTCGATGTTTT
>JBEKJA010000329.1:0-3833 GCA_050011475.1 Syntrophales bacterium | reverse complement strand
CGCCGTCGCCATGGCGTTTATCGGCATGGTTGACCGGGACGAGGTTTTCACCACCATCGAGATGAAGATCCACTACCTCAAGCCTTTCACCGGCGGTGACCTCATCGCCGAGGCATCCATCATTCACAAAGGAAGCAAGATAGTCCTCGGTGATGTGGAAGTGCGTAACGGCAACGGCGATCTGGTGGCAAAAGGCCTAGCCACCTACCTCATCATGAAAAAAGAATAATCGAGCCATGTGGGATTTTCTGTCAAGTTAAAAATATGAAATGCAGGGCTACAGTGTAAGCAAGGTTTTCAAACTGCCGATTCACATATCAGCAAACTCAGGCTTATGTTTCATCACTATCCGGGATGAGCTCCAGATGGGGCTTAACGCCTGTCAACCGCGCTATGAAATAATATAGGGCGAACAGTTCCATGGAAAAAGGCAGGTAACCCAAGTAACCAGCAAGAGGCATCTCGAAGATCCTGAAATAACCAACAAAAGGGATGTGATATATCCATTTCGGATACGAATAATAATTCCACATCTCCCAGAAAAACCCACAGATCATGACCCCTGTCCATAGCGCAAGTACCGGCCTCCAATCCCCGCGGGACACGCTGTTGATGAGACTCCCGGTTCTCAGCCGGATATTGACCGGCTCGATGCAAAAATACAGGGACAGCCAGACAAATGGATAAAAATATCCCGGCCAGGCCATTGTCAGCGCGAATATGATGATGCCGGATACCAGAAATACTTTTAATGTTTTTGGCGATGACGCCACTGCAAAACCCCTCCTGCATCTTTGAATCCACCCGAAAGTCCCCGCTAGCTCCGCCGTCCCGAAGACAGCCGGTATCACCGTGGAAAAGTCCAGGGTGGAGAACAGGAAATAACCCAGTGCGCCAAAATGATCGGACCCCAGGTACTCCCAGTTGCCCGTTCGAAGGTTGATTGTCTCAAAGAGCCACCAGGCGGGAGCAGAAACAACGAAAAGACTTATGAAACCTGTTGGACTTCGCGATAGGAGGGATGTGCCTTTGCGCATTCCGGTTGCGGCATCCACAGTCAGGCAATATCCGAGCCAAAGGGGGAAAAAGCAAATATGCGATCGGTAGCCATCCAGCCCCCAGTTCAGGCCCCAGAAGACGACTACCAGAACCAGGCCAATCCAGCCATATACAGGCCATGACTGTCGCATATGATCACCAGGTACATACCTTCACGGTTTCATAAATCTGATGGCTAAACACAATGAGCCGTACTCTGATGGAAATATTAGCACTTTGCTTTTGAAAAACACAATACATCCATTGAATGAATAGATCCTGCACAGGAATCTTTGCCGCCTCATCCATTCGGCGGATATCAAAGCACCGCCGGTCATAGCCGCTTGTGAAAATTGCTTGCGGAGCCGATTTCCTTATGCTAACAATCTTAATAATCAGTCATATTTTTAACCCGATAACCATGTGTTCAAACAGATAGACGAATTATACGCTCTTTGCAATTTTTTCAAACGTTCCACGTCCAGTTTCAAATAATCGAAGCAACCTGAAAGAAATTCCAGTAGGGGGGGTTGTATATGGCTAAAGGATATGCCGGTCAATTTTTGCGTGTGGATTTAACGGTGGGGACGTGTGAAAATTTTACAATAGATGAAAGCATTCTGAGAAAATTCATCGGCGGAACTTCCCTGGGTGCAAAACTCTACGTGGATTCTTACGACCCGAATGCCGATCCTCTTGCCCCGGAGAGTCCCCTGATGGTCATGACAGGACCCATGGTGGGGAGCGGTTTCGCAGGTACATCCCGATTCGCGATTTGCGCAAAATCCCCCTTGACGGGGATCTGGGGCGAATCGGCCTGCGGCGGTACATTCAGCCCGGAAATGAAGCGGGCCGGATATGACGGAATCATTATAACCGGCAAGTCACCGAAACCGGTTGTCCTTTCTCTCCTCGATGGCACAGCGAAACTCATCGATGCTTCTGATCTCTGGGGCAAAGATGTCTATGAAGTAACGGATATCCTAAAAGCTCCTGATAAATCCATTAAAGTACTTGCAATCGGACCCGCGGGCGAAAATCTTGTGAACTTTGCCTCCATTGGGAATGACAAGGGCCACTTCATCGGGCGTACGGGCCTGGGAGCTGTCATGGGGTCGAAGAAATTAAAAGCCATTATCGCCAAGGGCTCCAAGGGTATGGAAAAAGCGGACGAGGTCCGATTCAAGGAGCTCGCAAAAGCTGCAATCCAGGAAGTGAAAGATTCAGCACTGGCAGGTTCCCTGCATGCAATGGGATCGGATGCCGCAATGGATCCGGGGATGTTCAATGGAGACGTTCCCGTGAAAAATTGGAGCCTGGGAGAGTACGATCATGCGACGGATCTCAGCGGCCCCACCATGAGTGAGAAATATCTCACCAAGGCCCATGCCTGTTCGAACTGTCCCGTAGCCTGCAAACGGGTTGTCCAGGTCAAAGAAGGGCCTTATCAGACAGATGAAGGGCCGGGACCGGAATATGAGACCTGCGGCAGCTTTGGAACCATGCTCATGAACTCCGACCTCACGGCTGTAATCAAGGCAAATGAATTATGCAACCGCTACGGAATGGACACGATAAGCTGCGGCGCGACAATTGCCTTGTCCATGGAATTATATGAAAAAGAGGTTCTCTCCAAAGGGGACGTGGACGGCCTGGATCTCGCCTGGGGAAATATGGAAGCGGTCATGCCACTGTTGAAGAAGATCGCTTACCGGGAAGGATTTGGCAATATTCTTGCGGAGGGTTCCCTGAAGGCCGCCAGGAAGATCGGTAAGAATGCGGAGGATTCCGTTGTTCATGTCAAAGGGTTGGATCTTCCGATGCACGACCCGCGTGGTTTTCACGGAATGGGGCTCGCCTACATGATGTCGAACCGAGGCGCCTGCCACCTCCAGCATGCCGCACTGGCCACAGAGCAGGGAATGGCCTCCTGGCCGCAGCTCTTCGACATGAAGGATGACTACCAGGGACAGACAAGCGATGGGAAGGCAGCTCTCGTTTATAATTCCGAAAACTATGGCATTTTGGGGAACTCCCTATCGATATGCCATTATCTCATCTATTGCCTGCAGCCGGAAACCATCCGGGATGCTTTCAATGCAATCACCGGATTCAACCTGACATTTGCGGATTTGTTGGAGGCAGGCATGAGGGACTGGACCCTGAAACGGGGAATCAACAACCTTATGGGTGTTACGTCCAAGGATGATGTCCTGCCCAAACGTATCTTAACCCCTTTGACAGAAGGGGCCGCCACCGGTTCAATTCCGGACATGAAACGCCTCCTGTCCGAGTATTATGTTCTGCGTGGACTTGATGAACGGGGGTTTCCAAAAGAGGAAAAACTGGTTGAATTAGGATTGGAAGAGTTGAGATTAAAGCTCTACAATAAAAACTGAGGGGGAGGTAATTCGTATGGCATTAAAAGCTTTTACGCAAGAGTGGTTGGATGCATTCCTGAAAGCAATTCAGACTTCCCAGGAATACAAAGAAATTGCCAAGAATTGGGAAGGAAGCGTCTCCATTATCGTCAACCCCGACCCATCCAAGGGTCTCCCGGACCCGATTTACATGTGGACGGACTACTGGCACGGCGAAGCGAAGGACTTCCATTATTGTGACAAAGCCAAGGCGGAAAGCGCCAATTTCGTGATGACCGGCGACTATACCCGCTGGAAGCAAGTAGCGAAGAAAGAGTTGGATCCCACAAAAGCACTGATGCAGGGCAAGCTGAAATTGAAGGGCGATCTGACCTACGTTGTAAAAAACGTGAAAACCGTCAATAAGGTTGTTGA
>JBEKJA010000328.1:0-3834 GCA_050011475.1 Syntrophales bacterium | reverse complement strand
CTGCACCACCGTAATGCCCGATTGCTTATTCCCCAGGGAAAGGTAGTCATCATGGGTGTTTTTTGAACTGAGAGTTAATGACTTATGAAAACATCCCTGGGTAGGCATATAACGCGATCCCCGCCAGAAAAGCGCCCAAGGCCAGCCAACGGTTCATTTGCATGAAATTTGCCGCGAAGAGGACGAGAAGGAGTCCCCCCCCCAACGGCGCTGGCAAGCACCGTCGTCCGCAAATAACTGACGGGCGCCGCGAATCGGAAAACGGGAGGCATAGCCATGACAAGGAGCGCCGCCATGAAAAGAATCCCGATGATTTCCAGACCCCACTCCCAGAAACGTTCCCTTCGGGCTGGAGCAGGACGTATCGCAGATATTGTATTAGATCATCAGCTCGATGCCTATTGCGGGGAAAGTGCTGTTGATCGCTTCCAATGCTTTATCTCGTTTCATGAAGACACCTCCCGGTCACTTTAACGCCTTCAGTGCCTTGATAATGTCCTGTCCCTTGACGAAGACCTCCTTTTTGCTGTCCTTGGTGATGACAAGAGTAGTTATTTTCTTAACGGGTCAATAATCTAAAGTCAATCTAAATTATGGATCATTCATTCGGTGAGGATTACAAACGGTAATCAATTGATTATATTACTGAAGATTTTATTTGTTTGTAGTAGTCGATTAGTCTGATACAGTTTTTAAGATCAAAGGTGGCCGAAAGAGTTGATGAATTTGATACAGGTAGAAAAAAAATCATTAAACTATACACAAAGTTATATAAGCATTGTAATAGGTGGAAGAATTTCTTTTAAACTTGATAAAAGAACATCGCCAACATCGATACTTTGGTTTAATGTTAAAGATGATGAAAAAGCAGAGGCCATAAAATTACTATTAGCTAAGGATAACATTAGCTATAATATAAATAAATATAAGGACTTTGTTTTTAACATAGACGTAGATATTGTAAAAAATAAATCAAAGCTTTTCCAAGACATAGTAAAAATAAGATACGAAGATCATGATACTACAGATTTATAAATGATTCCTAAAAATTTGAAGGAGGTGCTATATGAAAAAATGTTATGGTCTGAAATTCGCTAAAAAATGTAAATCTAATGTATATAAATGCTCCAACTGTGGAGCAATTGGTTACGATCAATATGCTTGTGATAAGCAGAATTTCCAATCTATGGAATGCATGAAATGTAAGCGTAGTCATGGTAATGAACCGGTTTATTAATGTGTCCTAAGAGGAATGGTAATATATTTTAGGTGTAAAATGTATTAATTGAAAAGGTTCATGAAAGTCAGTAAAACTTCAACCTTGAAGAAAATGTTTGATTTTAAACAGAAATAAACGACATTGATTTCTCAGTTATCATGACAGAGGATGAACACACGAAAATTTTATTTACACAGGAGACAATGATACAGGAGAAAAAGTCTACTTTATCATCATTTCTCGATCTTCCTTTTCTTGAGTACCAAACAATTGAAAAAGATAATTGGGTGTTATACATGTTATCGGTGCGACTTGAAGACTATTGGAAGTTGGTTTCTAAGGAGAGCGGAGACCTGAGGAGATATCTCTTTGATTCAGGCGGTTGGGACTTTTTGTGGTTGATTCAGATCAACGAAGAAAAAGCACGCACCCTTGCGAATCCAGCAGACAATTGGTCACTGAACAATGGCGTAACCATTATAGTAACAAACGCTACTGTTCTAGGAAAGACAATTCAACTCCAAGATATCCAGATCATCAATGGGTTAAAACCCACGAAAATCATTTACCACCACTTCCAAGGTGATTCGGCCACATCTAAAGATCGAATCTTACTCGTTCAGATCATTGTCCCGTCAGACGCACAGATCCGCGACCAAATAATTGAAGCTGCAAGCTATCAAGGTCAACCAGTGACAATTATCGACCTACAAGCAATATGCAATGCACAAAATTCATTGCGGTATAGAGGAGATTCTTGAACACAACGAGTTTCAGGATTTTATTGTAGCCCTCCACCGAGGTATGGGATATTATACATTCTTTATTCCCCTGAATGGAGGTGTCGATATAGTAAAAATAGGATACGAAGATCGCGATAATACGGATTTATAAATGACTTAACTTATAGGAGGGAATATATGAAATATCAGATAAATTGATGAAATATCAAGCAAAATAGATGATTTGCAAAGACAGTTGAAAGATCGCCGGTCAGACATCGACCGGATAAGAAGGGATGAGGAATCGCGCATACGAGATATTGAACGACAATGTGACGGTCAGATCAAGAATAAAGAAAACGATTGTAACAATATAAGCAGGCAAGTTGATGATCTGAACAGACAGCTACGAAGTTAGTCCTTATCGGTTTCGTGGCGCAGACTTCCGAAGGCTCTCTCTGAAGCCGATCATTACTCCTTTCCATCCGTAATCCTCAATTCTGACGACTACCACCACTGAACAATTGTAAGAAAAGTCATTTAATTGACTCCGATGAGGGCATGTTTTTGCAGAGCTAAGTGGTACTTCCTGAAAGTAATTAGCCAGTAATTATCCATGCAATACAAGCTTTCAAACGCAAATCATCAAAAAAAGTGAGACTCTACTTTTTATGCTTTCATTGTTTTGTCTTCCTTTATGCTGTTGATGGATCAAATCATTTCTGCAGAGTTATAAACAGGTTTGATCCGTTTCTGTATATCAGCAGCAATATGTTCTGACCTGACGGTATCCTGGAAACGATTGCCTGATATTCCATAATATTGCCTATCTTTTTCCGGTTGACTTCAATAATAATATCTCCTTGTGTCAAAATTCCTGCCGCTGCACTGTTAGCATCAACATCATTGATAATAACACCCTTCACCCTTTGCGGAATATCAAGACTTTTCCTGACATCAGGAGTGATATTTTGAACAGATACGCCATTGAGCTGGTTATCAAATTTGCCCGGCTGCTGCTGTGTCTGGGCCGGCAACTCTTCTATCTTAACTTTTACTGTCTTCGAATTACCGTCTCTAAGATATTTAATGGTCACTTCTTTGCCCGGGTTTATACCAGCGACCATGTTTCTCAAACTTGTAATATCAGTGACTGCTTTTCCATCCAATTCAATAATGACATCACCTCTCTTTAATCTTGATTTTTCAGCGGGACTGCCTTCCATGACATCTGCAACCAGTGCACCTTTTTCATCCTTAACACCGAGTTCCTTGGCAAGATCAGGAGTAATCGGTTGAATGGAAACACCCAACCATCCCCTGATCACTTTCCCATGCTTGATCAGATTTTCCATGACAACTTTTGCCATGTTGCTCGGTATCGCAAAGCCTATTCCCTGGTACCCGCCCGAGGTGCTAAAAATAGCAGTATTGATCCCGATAAGCTCCCCTTTTACGTTAACGAGTGCACCGCCTGAATTACCGGGATTGATAGGGGCATCCGTCTGTATGAAATCCTCGTAATCGGCAATACCTACATCTGCCCTCCCTGTTGCACTGATGATCCCTGAAGTCACCGTCTGATTCAGCCCCAAGGGGTTCCCAATGGCAATGACCTTATCACCTACTTTGAGCTCATCAGAATTGCCAAGCTTCATGACCGGCAGATTATTCGCACTAATTTTAATGACAGCCAAATCCGTCTTCGGATCGGTTCCAACCACTTTTCCCTTATAGGTTTTCTTATCGGATAGTTTCACTTTTATATCGTCAGCGTCTTTGATGACATGGTTGTTGGTGAGAATGTAGCCTTCCCCGTCAACAATGACGCCGGAGCCGACGCCCGATTGCTTAAAATCTTTAGGCATCTCGAAGGATCTGAATTGGTTGCCG
>JBEKJA010000327.1:0-3839 GCA_050011475.1 Syntrophales bacterium | reverse complement strand
ATGAACTCAGGAAACGTGGCGAGCGGGGCTGCGAAACCGTTGCAGCCAATATGGGAGCGGCCTCGCGTTATGCCGCCTTGATCCGCCTGCAGATTACTCGGCACGCTTGAGGTAGTCCTGCCATTTGCCGTCAACCCAACGCTGCAGCTGACTCAATTGTTCAATACTCATTTTCCGAAACCGGGTCTGACGCTCAATATAGTTGATAATGGGGAGCTTGTTCCCCCTCTCGGCAAGCGTCTTGCTTCTTCCGGTAAAACGGAATTTTCCGTCTTCAATCTCGAACAGCACAAACATTCCTGTCTCTATCGCCAAACGCGCAATTTTCACCATATCGCGGGGAGCGAAACCCCATCCGGGAGGACAGGGAGCTATCATCTGGATATATCTGGTACCCTTGATTCGCTTGGCTTTAACGATCTTATCGTACAGGTCAATCGGATAAGCGGGGGATATGGATGCGATATAGGGAAGATCGTGCGCCTCCATGATCCTGAACATATCTTTCTTGTGCTGCTGTTTTGTGAGGATCGGTGTCGTCGTAGTCAGAGCGCCCATTGGTGTGGCGCTAGATCGCTGGGTTCCCGTATTCATGTAACCTTCGTTGTCATAGCATATGAAGATGAAATCCGTGCCCCGCTCCGCCGCTCCGCTCAATGCCTGGATGCCGATATCGTATGTTCCCCCATCACCTGCTATAGCCACGACGGTTGTGTCCGGTTTATTAAGAATATTTAGGGCGGCCACAAGCCCTGAAGCGGAGGCTGCGGTGCTTGCAAAAGTCGTATTTAGGCAGGGCAGTGATACGGACGTGGTCGGGTACAAGCCATGGAGCACCGTCAGGCAGCTCGCTGGTATGGTGAGGATCGTATTTTCCCTGAGGGCTTTGAGGATGTAACGATAACCAAGTGAAAGTCCGCACGCCTGGCAGGCCCGGTTTCCCGGGAGCATGTATTCTTCTTTATTAATTTTGAACAGGTTTTCCGGCATTTTTCATCCTTTTTCATTATGGAACTGGATTATTTACAGCCAACTACCCTGTCGGCAATTCAGCCAGCTTGTCTGCTCCGTTGTACCTTTTGAAATAGCATCAAGGGCGGCTTGTGCCGCCTCTGCTATCTCGCGGGCCTTCACATCACGGCCTCCCAGGCCGGCGACCATATTGTGGACCGGCGTTCGGATATTGGACCCATACAGGGCTGCCTTGATATCACTGCACAATGCCCCCTCGTAACCGTAGCTGATATCTTTTTCGAGAACCATGATGGAGTGTGCTCCCTTCAAGGCTTCTCGGATTTGCACCGTTGGGAAAGGGCGATACGACCGAATACCAACGACACCTGCTTTCACCCCTCCTTCCCAAAGAGCATCTGCAGCCATTGTGGCTTCTGTCGCAATGGAGCCCATCGCAGCAAAAATGACTTCAGCGTCGTCCGTCCGATATGTCCATAGAAGGCCGCCATGATCTCTGCCGAAAATCCCGGCATAGGCATGGCTCACTTCATCAATAATATTGCGCGATTCATCCAGGGCAGCTTGGAGTTTGTAGCGAAGCTCCATATATCCGTCGCGGAGATTTCCTTTTGCATCCGGCCTGCGCCATGGGAAGGTAACCGGATTGATATTCCGTGGATCTTCCGGACACAAAATAGCCCGGGGTTTGTACGGAGGAAGAAATGAATCGACACAGTCCGAATCGGGGATATCAACCGGCATGTTGGTATGAGACAGCACAAAACCGTCATAGCAGACCATGACGGGTACGTACACCTGCTCGGCAATCCGATACGCCTGAATGAGCGTGTCGATAATCTCCTGGTTGTCCCGGCAGTACAATTGGATCCAGCCGGTATCCCGCTGGGCTATTGAATCCTGCTGGTCGTTGAAGATGGACCACGGGGCACCGACACCGCGATTCACACAGCACATAACAATGGGGAGGCGTGATCCGGCCGCCCAGTGGAGCTGTTCATGCATGTACAGCAGGCCATGAGAGCTTGTGGATGTAAAAGCCCTCGCTCCCACACTGGATGCTGAGATACAAACGGTCAGTGCAGAGTGTTCCGATTCCACCCGGACGTATTCAGCTTTAAGTTCACCGCTTTCAATGGACTGAGACAATGATTCCGTCAGGGATGTCTGGGGGGTAATGGGATAGGCTGAGACGACCTGGACACGGCAGAGTTTTGCGCCGATAGCGGCAGCCTGGTTTCCTGTAAGGATTTCAATATGGCTCATGTTCAGCTCCCTTCATTGACCATCGTGATGGCCTTGGCTGGACACTCTTCAGCGCAGATCCCGCAACCCTTGCAGTAGTCCAGATCGATCTCCACAGGAATACCGGCTTTCACGACTCCATCGGGACAGTATAGCCAGCAAAGGTAACAGGCTGCTCGTTTTTTCACGGACGGTATGCACTTGCCGTGGTCAATGACAGGTCGCATATCCCGCCAGTCCCCGGTCTTGCCAGCCTCTCCAACAGCCGGTTCACACATGGCGGAAATATTATCATCTTTATCTTTCATTGGAATGCTCCTTTGCATGTCGCTTCGAATGCGGCCCGGAGTGCAGCGATATTATTGGTGGCTTTTATTCCGGACATTTTCCACTTGATTCCTTTTTCCAGAAACTCGAGCGTAACAATCCCGGTGGCGGCTGCAAAAGCGCCCAGCAGCGGTGTGTTAACCATGGGGGCGCCTTCCTTGATGAGATGGTGCTTCATTGCGATCGATACGGCATCTATCGTTGCAACCTTCAAAACGTTACTGATTCCAGTTGCCGATGGCTCTTGGGTGGTGTTGACAATGATGAGCCCGCCCTCCTTGACGGACCCTAATATATTAACGACCGCAAGCAATGAGGGATCCAGTACGACAGCCACATCGGCTCTTTCGATCTGTGCGAAAGTTCTGATCGGTTTCTCGGAGATTCTTGTGGAAGCCGTCAGGGGCGCTCCCCGTCTCTCGGGACCGAAAGTTGGTGCCGAAGTAACCCCTCTAAATCCCTGGAGGTATGCCGACTCGGCAAGAATCTGGGCTGCAACGACCACACCCTGGCCGCCCCGGCCATGCCAAATGACTTCATACATGGTTTCTCTTCTCACTATGTCACCCTGAATTTATTTCAGGGTCCACACCCAATCCGTCACCCTGAACTTGATTCAGGGTCTAATCTTTTTTAAGCAGCCAATAGATCCTGAATCAAGTTCAGGATGACGAGCCAAAAAAAAGGCCATGGATTCATCACCCATGGCCTTTAGGATTTTTTGTTATTTCATTTCTTTTATAAACTCCTAAAAACGAAGGGTGACGGGTATATGCCCGCCAGGAGGAGAGTAAGGCACAATAGGAGAGCCCGCAAGATGAGCAACTGCGACAACACCCTCATTCTCCCATCCCTCATCGTCATGACTATAGAACATTCCTTAAGTATCTCCGAAATTCTTATCTTAATGAATTTCAGTTGTCAACAGGAAAGAAAGGCATTTTCGAGGATGGTTGACGGGTCAGGACAGTTTTGCTAAATAAAAAGAAAACATAAGGAGACGTGAAATGGACCTGGGATTGAAAGGGAAAGTCGCCCTCGTGGCCGGCGGCAGCCTCGGTCTTGGCAGAGCCGTCGCTGCAGAGCTTGTCCGTGAGGGTGCACAGGTGGCTATTGGAGCACTTGATGACTCGAATTTGCAGGAAGCTGTGGAATTCATCCAAAAAAAAAACGAAGGGGAAGTACTTGCGGTACCGGCCGATGTGTCCGATCCCGCCCAGGCCGGCGGGTTTGTTCATAAAGCCCTTGAGAAATTCGGCACCCTTGACATCCTGGTGAATAATGCAGGCGGTCCC
>JBEKJA010000326.1:0-3866 GCA_050011475.1 Syntrophales bacterium | reverse complement strand
TGGCAATCGATCCATAAAATTTGTTGATTTCATCAACAGACACCATTGCTTCGCCAACACCGAGGCCCCAGTCGAGCGCCATAATGAAGGTCATATCTACCCCGGCGTTGTCCATGCTGGCGATGAGCTTGGAACCGTCGGCATCCATCATCCCATCAAGGATCGCCGCTTTTGCGACGTCGCGGGTGATATCGCCAAGCTTGTTCCGTCTGAAGAAATCTACGCCGATATCGGCGAGCTCATCCCAATAGTTGTTTGAAATTACGTCCCAGGTCCATAAATGGCAATGGGCATCGATAATCATAGCTCCTCCTTTTAAATGGTTGTGGTTATTACTTTTAATTCTTACATCGACTTTACCTTCATGCCACTATTAAGTTGCATTCATCGCATGGAAGTTTGCCTTGACTATCTAGGGCAGGTTGTTAAGTTCTGTAACTTACCCCCGATACTTTTACCACATGTTTAGTTAGAGTTCCTTTTGTTTTTTTTGAACATTCCTGATCGAAGTTTTGCATATATTAGCATATTTTGAAAAACAGCGTTTCAGGAAGAACTAAACTTTTGGTACACCTACGAAGCGTGAGTATAGATTCAAGAGATAAGTGAAGATTCAAATACTGTAAAGCCGTCTCGCCAGAATATGGTCTAGATTATTGAATCCTTTCAAGAACCTATCAAACGCCGGAGGAGCGGCCTCTCGAGTATGATTGCGCCTTCCGGACAGATCTCCTGGCAGCAGTAACACCTGATGCAGGTGGCATAGTTGTGAACCGGGGGTACGGTTCTGTCACCAGTTCCCCAATTCACCGACTTGGGCTTTGTGGGGCAGAGAGCCACGCACTCACCGCATGACACGCACTTTTCTTTCACGATTACCGGCTTCGGCACGAGCCTGTTGCTTGCGAAGCGCATGATCCCTCTCAAGCGATACACCTTCAGAGGGCTGCGGGAGATATCGAAGTCAGGCAGGCAAAACCCTGAAAAATCATCTCCCGCCAATTCAATCTCGTCCTCCCGGAATTTACCCGCTCCTGCCTGATGTCCGTAACGGATGGTGGGTACCAATTCCGGATCAAGATCAATAAGACGGCAGACGGTTGCGTCAAGCGCGATTGGATCCTCCGAGAAGAGGATGATCCCCATCCTCCTGGGCTTCCCCCCACGGGGTCCGTTACCCTCCATCGCCATGATTCCGTCCATGATATAGAGGGCGGGCTTCACCAGCCCGTTCAGATCCACAAGCATTCTCGCAAAATCATCGGCGTTCGGGAGCTTGATGTGATACTCCCCCTTCCGGAATGCGGGTATACATCCGAACTGGTTTTTCACACAACCGGTGTATTTCTCAAAGGCATGGGTCTTCAGCTTCGGTAGACTCACGATGACATCGTTATCCCGGACTGCTTTGGCGATAACGAACTTCCTGTTTTGTAGGCCTTTTTCGTAGAACACATCAATGGGTGTGCTGAAATCCGCCTCAGATATCCCCAGCTCTTCCGCAACCTGAAGAAGGCCTGCCTTTTTCGCGGCCCTTGTCGTGCTTCCAATACTGGGAGAGTCTCCGAAGGAGAGAGAGGCACCAGTTTGGATGAACAGCTCGGCTACCGCTCTGAATACAGCCGGATGGGTGGTCACGCACTTATCCGGGACCTCTCCGACAAGCAGGTTCGGCTTGAGAAGCACTTTTTGGCCCGGCCTCGCAAACTTTCCCGCGCCTCCGAGGAGATCCATACCCCGCGTTACCGCCCTGCGGACTACTTCGACATCGTACGACTCGGCTCTTATCAATACTACCTTTGGCATAATTTCCTCCGGTAAGGAAAGACATTTCCAAATGATGACGACTCTTCATCAGTTTCCGTCACATGCCGCAATGACATGTTGACGTCCTTTACAGACGGCTGTGTGCGATCAGACGCTTGCACTCCGTATCCAGGACATTCACGCCAATGATCATCATTCCCAGACGCTGGTCCTTCGTCTGGCCGTGGTAGAACCGGTAGTAGATCTGCTGGGCGATGACGGCGAGCCGGAACATGCCGAAGCAATAGTAGAAATCGATGTTGCCGATGGAAATGCCCATTTTCTCGGCATAACGCTGGACTATTTCCATTCGCTTCAGGGCACCGGGCATGTTGGTCGTGGGCACCATGCTGATTGCTTTCGCATCGTCCGGATCATCGGCATCCACCCAATAGGGCATGGAGCTGCCCAAGTCCATCAGCGGGTCGCCGAGGGTAGCCATTTCCCAATCAAGCACACCGATGACCTTGAGTGGATTGTTCGGGTCAAGGACGATGTTATCCAGTTTGTAGTCATTATGGATGATGGAGACGAGGCCACTTTCCCCGGGCATTTTCTCCTTGAGCCAGGCCATGACATCCTCCGACTCCGGGGCATCCGGTGTGCGCGCCTGTCTGTAACGCTCGCTCCATCCTTCAACCTGGCGCTTTACATATCCTTCGGGCTTTCCAAAATTTTCCAGGCCAATCTTCCTGTAGTCCACTTTATGCAGCTCAACATGCACATCGATGACATTCTCACATAACTGTCTGGCTTCATCGGGCGTGTAAGTAAGTCCCTTGGGCAACTCCCGTCTCAGGATAATTCCACTGATCCGTTCCATGACATAAAAAGGGCTTCCGATGATCGACTCATCCTCTATGTAGGCCAGTGGTTGGGGACAGCAAGGAAAGGCTGGCCGTAATGCCTTGAGGATACGGTATTCGCGGCCCATGTCATGAGCCGATTTTGCCTTCCTCCCAACCGGTGGACGACGAAAGATCATCTCCCGGTTCCCTACCTTGATCAGGTACGTAAGATTGGAGTGGCCGCTAGGAAACTGGGAAATTTCTAGCGGGCCATCCAGCCCCGGGATGGAATCCTTCAGGAACGCCTCAATTTTCGGAACATCAACTTCTTCCCCTTCTCGAATCGGTTTGGTCTTGTCAACAAAATCCATCATTCATTCTCCTGTAGATGGCAGGAAGAGGGCTTCCACGGAAACCCGCCTCCGGTGATACTTTAATTGCTTCAGGTACCAGTCCTGAAGCATAGCTTTGATGACTGCAGTAGTCATTTATTCTCATCCCACAAATCCTTTGATAATTCGCCTGGCTACCATGACCTTATGGACTTCATCCGCACCGTCGTAAATCCGGGCGGCCCTTTCATGGCGATAGAAGAAAGCGATGATCGTATCATCCGTCATGCCAAGACCGCCATGGACCTGCAGCGCCCTATCCACAACTTTCTGAAGGACCCCGGCTACATAGAACTTGATCAGAGAGATGTCTTCGCGGGCATCTTTTACGCTGAGGTTTTCGATCTTCCAGGCAGCATGGAGGGTCATAAGGCGGGCTGCCTGGATCTCCGCCGCGCATTCAGCAATCCAGGACTGAATAATCTGCTTGGTGGCCAGTGGTTTGCGGTCGATGGTAATGGGACGCTCTGCCGCGCGCCGGCACATCAGCTCGAAGACCCGGTTGCAGATCCCTATCCAACGCATGCAGTGGTGAATCCGGCCCGGACCAAGACGCTCCTGCGCGATAATAAAGCCCCACCCTTCTGGGCCGAGGAGATTTTTCCTGGGAACCCGGCAGGACTGATAGAGGATCTCCGCGTGGCTGAAGTAGTCGTCACCGGAATGGCCCATAACGGAGATGTTCCGCACAAGGTTGAAGCCCGGTGTCTCGGTTGGCACAATGATCATGCTGGCACGCATATGGGGCGCCGCCTCCGGATTGGTAACGGCCATGACAATGGCAAAGCGGGCACCATCAGCCGATGACGTGTACCATTTCTGGCCATTGATCACGTAGTCGTCCCCATCCTTCACAGCAGTTGTATCCATCATCACCGGG
>JBEKJA010000325.1:0-3893 GCA_050011475.1 Syntrophales bacterium | reverse complement strand
TGAATAAACCTTTCCGCCCAGTAGCGTGTTAATTTTCCGGGCAAGTGCCGGGGAAGGGTAGGGATCCCCACTTTCATACAAACCGATTAATGCAGTTGAAGTGCCGACCTGTTGTGCAAGATCAATCTGCCGCAGTCCCGCTTTTAGTCTGGCTATTTTTGCATCGGAAATGTTCATGTGTCCTCCATCGTCTTTACAATAATCAAGTGAACCGTTTCGCAATATACTTCCGCATGAGACGGCTGAAGCATAACATCCGAAACACGAATGAGTCAACATAAATAATTAATATTATTAAGAATATTGTCAATAAAGGGGTTCGTTGCCAAATTAGGGAAGGGGTTTTTTGATAGATTTTCTTATTGTGTCGACCTTTCCACCGCTTTTCTTTGCAATCCTTTCGGCAGCTCTTTTGTTGCTTAACGCATAATTCTTTTTCCAGATTTCTTCTGCTTCAGCTTGCCATGCTTCTTGTGTCGGTTTCGCTTTCTCACGCCGGACTTTACCAGATATTATGCCGCCAAGTATTCCGCCATCGACATTTTTTTTACCCATGTCAAACAAAGGTGCAATGGGCTTGAGTTGCGCTATTGTGGCCCAATAGAGCGCACAGGCCATTTCGCACACCACCATATCTGCATTGTTTTTTTCGATATTAACCCGAACACTTTTGAGGAACCAAAGCATCCAAAAAATACTATAGACCTGAGAAATACCTTGGCCAGTGGCGAGATCTGGCAAGACCTCATCTTTTTTAGCCCATAGTTCTTCAAGAGTAAGCGGATATCCATCGCGCTTAAGAATTTCCCGCGCTTCCTTCTCGTATGCATTAATCAAATTTTCAGCGGTCATTACTGCAATACCTGTTTCACTATTAAGCGATGATGGTATGCCTATATCAACGCCTAAAATACTGTCGAGTGGTTCCGCTTTATGATCGGCTGATATTTGTCTTTTTTTCATCACTACCTCCGCTTGATAGTGTTCGCATGTTATTGAATGGGGCTAGGCCGTGCGTGTCGGCTTTTCGGGTGCTCCCCTATGCCCCTTCATTGATGATCATCTTATCAAATTTATCCATCCATGCAAAATGCGGAAATCTGTTATTGACATTTTTGCCCCTTTTGTCTATATATCAACCGCATTTCGGGTCGAAAACTGGGTGCGCCTGGGGTGTAGATTACGGCAAAATAAGTGCAATGTGCGCTCCGTAACCTATTTATATCATTGAATGACCTATTCATTTTGTTCTCTGTCACGCCGGAGGGCGCGGGTTCGAGTCCCGTCGGCCCGCCAGATACTTCAGGGGGTAGGCCATGCATACCCCCTTTTTTAATAATTGTGACGCATTTTATATGAAATATGAGGGAATTGTCATACGTCCACCAAGTGAGGCGGATAGCCTTCTTCTGCAAACTACGGTAGGTTGCTCGCACAACCGGTGCACCTTCTGCCCGACCTATAAGGGCGGTAAGTTTCGAATTAAATCAATCAAGGAAATCAAAGAGGATCTGAACGAAGCAATGGCTTATCGTCATTTCCGTCGCGTATTTCTATGCGACGGTGACGCCCTGATCATTCCGCAATCACGTCTCATGGATATACTTCATTTCATCCGAACCTGCCTTCCGTGGATCGAACGTATCGGAACGTACGGAAATGCCAAGAGCATTCTGCGTAAATCCTCTGAAGAGCTTGCAGAATTGAGGAATGCAGGACTGGGAATTGTTTATCTGGGCGTAGAATCCGGCAATGCAGATATATTGAAAACTATCCAAAAAGGTGTAAGCTATCAACAAACGGTGACCGCAGGTCGCCGGGTCAAAGAGGTGCAAATAACGCTTTCCGTGACCGTTCTTTTAGGGATCGGGGGTATTGAAAAAAGCATGGAACACGCATTCGATACCGGAAAGATCCTTACGGAGATCGATCCTGACTATGCTAGTGCCTTGACGGTCATGGTTGTACCTGGCACTCCTTTGCATGAAGATTATATTTCAGGGCGATTTGTTCTTCCTGATCCATTCAGCCTCCTGCGGGAGCTTGAGATTATCATGGATCAAACTCATGTCCATCATTGCTTTTTCACATCCAATCATGCTTCCAATTACCTTCCCATCCGTGCCTGGTTGCCGGAAGAAAAAGAAAATACTCTCGGGCTGATCCGGGAAGTTATTGCAGCATCTGACAGTCAGTTACTTCGTCCGGAATACCTGCGGGCCCTCTGAACAAGGAGACAGAATAGATGAAGAAGATGCCAATGCTCCTGCGGAGCCTTTTTGGTGTCAAGGGGTCTGCTCAACTGGAACAGGAAATACAATCCATCATCGATGCCGGTGAAGAGAAAGGTCTTATTGATTCTCAGTCCGGAGAGATGATTCAGAGCATTCTTGAATTCCGGGAAACGTTGGTTCGTGAAGTTATGATTCCGCGTACAGAAATGGCTGCTGTACCCAGCGATGCCGGTATCACTGAGATTCTTGATGCGATTCAACAGCACGGACATACCCGGATGCCCGTCTATCGTGGTAATGTTGATAATATTGTCGGTATACTTAATGTGAAGGACCTTCTGAAGTTCTGGTCAAAGCCTATAGATGAGAAAGATATCCTTGCCTGTCTGAGGAAACCGTACTTCATTCCAGAAACAAAAAACACCCATGAACTTCTCCATGAACTGAAGCAAAAGAAATACCATATGGCAATTGTCATAGATGAGTATGGAGGCACATCAGGACTGGTGACGCTGGAGGATCTTGTTGAAGAAATTGTCGGTGAGATTCACGATGAGCATGACTCCAGGGATGGAGAATTCGTCGAACTTCCGGATCAGTACACCCTTGTAGACGGCCGGGTCGAAATCGAGAAGATAGAGGACCGTTTTCATATTACATTCCCCGAAGGCAAATACGAAACCCTGGGAGGATTAATACTTCACACCATTCAGAGAATTCCGGTTACCGGGGAGACACTGATGATAGATGGCATGGAGATGATCATCGACGCGGCCGATGAGCGAAGCATCCGCAGGGTAAAAATAAGAAGGGTCCATGAAGAAGAAAAGACATCCTGACTCTTCAGCGACCAGGATAACCTCAAGCCAACCATTAAGAAAACCAATTAGTCGTAAGGATATCCTGTTAGCGGTTCTATCAGGATTTATTCTGATATTATCTTTTCCCCGATACGGGGTGGGTTGTCTGGCCTGGGTTGCTTTTATCCCTCTATATTTTTCTATTGAAGGAAAACGGCCCGGACAGGCATTCCTTCTGGGATGGATCACCGGTTTGCTGCTCTATTCTGGTACCATTTATTGGATAGCATATGTCATAGTCCATTATGGTTCCCTTTCCTTCTTCCTCGGCATACTGGCAATGCTCCTGCTTTCCGCATACCTTGCCCTTTATTTTGGGTTATTTGCTGCGTGCGTAAGTTATTTCAGAAAAGGAATCCTGCCATTCATCTTCACAGCACCTGCATGGTGGGTCTGCCTCGAGTATATCAAGTCACACCTGATGACAGGATTTCCCTGGAACAATCTCTCTCACTCTCAATACCTTTACGGTCCTGTTATTCAGATAACCGATATAACCGGCACTTTTGGTCTGTCGTTTCTTATCGTAGTCATCAACACGGCCCTTTATGAGATTCTCTCAAAAGAGGAATCTCCTAAACGGGTGCTGACGGACGCCGCAATCGCTTTTTCTTTATTGGCAATAACCATGGGCTATGGAATCATTCGAATGCAGGAAATCACGAAGATACAGCAGCAATCGGTTTCTTATCCGATTGCATTGGTTCAGGGAAACATTGAGCAGGATATCAAGTGGAACCCTCAATATCAGAATGAAACACTAGAGATATATGAGAATCTGACCCGTAAATTAAAGCTT
>JBEKJA010000324.1:0-3926 GCA_050011475.1 Syntrophales bacterium | reverse complement strand
CGAGGGAATCCAGAATCATCTTAAGTTCTTCGACTGAACACTCTTCGCGAGGCTTTCCAAGGCGCCTATTGATCTCATTGTTTACCATCATGATAGCTGTTATTAAATTATTTCGTCCACTCATTCCAAGTGATGTATATTTATATGCAATTTCTTTGCCATTTGTTTCAAGTCCAACATTCTTTAATAGAATTTTTGCCAAACGAGAACCTTGTTCGAAAACAAGCTTTTTCAATTCCTTAAGCTCACGCTGCGGTTGAATTGGCAAACCATCAGTAGGGGGCCGCTTTATAATTCCGCCTGACTTTGATTTCTTGACGATTTCCTCAGCCTGACTGGGATCAAGTCCAAGTAATTTCATTCGCTCGCGCAAATCATCCACTATCTGTTTATCTTCTATGGATGTGAAATCCTCTTCCCCCATGCTGTCTACTGTCTCACCATTGACTATAATGGAACTTTCGGCCGCTAGAAGACGTGCGTTTCCAGAACGAATCGTTATAGGCGCTTTCGGTTCTTCATCTCCAATTACCTTTCCCCAGAATGCCTCATCATCTCTTTCGAACTCATTGAACTCATTAAGACGCTGATCGATATTCATTCCTAGATGAGTCACAATATGACCAAGATTGTCCGGATGAGTGGGATCATTTTGAACGATTACACGCATGATTTGTCCCACAAATTGGATATATGGGGCAAGTGTACGAAATGGATGAAAAATGGCTGCGACACTCAAAAGAGGATGATCGACTCCTTCTCCAAGCATTTGCACTTGGACGATACAATCGAGAGTGCCATTTTTCAATGCCGAGAGTACTTTTTGTTGTTCTTCCTGATCTTGATTACTATGAATAATATCCGCCGCATATCCACGCTCTGAATACAATTTACGTATATCGCGAGCATGATTTATGGAGCAGGCAACTGCAATAATCTGATGCCGTGTTCCTGTTTGACGCAATTCTTCGAGTTTTTCTAAACTCGCTTCAACTATGTACTGATTGCAAAGGGATGTAAGTGTCACTCCCCTGCTAAACCATTCTTCCTCTTTGAATATGATTACTTCTTCCAGAGAATATTTACGCCAGAGCTCATCGGTAAAGCTAAGCTCAATTTCCGATGGCGCAACGTAACTTGCTTTAAGCCGTTTAATGTACCCTTTGATAGTAGCACTCCGAAATGAATATCTATAGACAAGTTCGCCATCTATCTCCTGACGATCACTCCGGAACGGTGTTGCTGTAATATGTATGATCTTAGCACCGGGAAATCGCTCGAGAACTTTTTTCCAACTCTCTGCCTCGCTATGGTGCGCCTCATCGATTATGATCATATCGAAGAAATTATCAGAAAATTGAAGCAGCCATTTTTCAATATTTTTCGCGAGCTGATGCACATTTATGATGACAATATGACATTTCTCAGCCTCAGTAATGTTCCCAGTTTCAAGCGTGCAAGCTAGCGGTCCAAAGGTCATTTGATCATTGCTTAACACGCCAGCCTTTCGCCAGAAACATTTGGGGCGATTAGTAATATCCATTGCCTCATATAAGCCGTTATTGATTGTAATATTAGGAGCGATAACTAGCAGACGGCCTTTCGCTAATCCGAGAGGTAGTAGAGATGCAACTCCCGTCTTTCCACAGCCAACTGGTATCTGTATGATTGCTTTATTTTTACCGCCTCGAAAGAATTCAACTGTTTTGAGATATCCCTCCCGTTGCGGTTCGCGTAAGGAAAAGTTCGAATAAATATTATAATCAAGGTTTACAAAAAAAGTTTTGATTGGCTGGTTGCCTTTGACCCACGATTCAAGTTGTGCCCTTTCGAATGTCCATTTTCTTCCTAATTTACTTGCAGGGATGCGTCCTTCACGTGCAAGAGTGTAAAGTTTTGTTCTACCGATTCCAATGTATATCGCTGCTTCTTCTAGGGAGAGCCAATCGTTCATGTTAGCACCCAAAATGATATCTAATGATAATAAATGATATCATATGCCATCTGAATTGCCAAATTGAATTTCACGCATCCCCCATGTGGCTCTTCTTTAATGATTTTTCTAGATGGGTGATCTTAGAGGGCCACTAATATGATAGGACATTCAATCTATTTCTCAGAACCAGCAGAGGTGAGGACTGCTGCATCGATTTGTTCCTGAGAACAACATCGGTGATTTAGCAACTTTTACAAAGTTGGGTTTGCTGTTGGATGAAAGATAGAAGGATGCTAAGATAGGTGAGTTTGTTAATGCGTGAAAGGCGAAACTAAAAGATATACTAACCACCTGTTTTTATTGAAACCCTTTATAATCTTATGCACTCTTTTTACCCTGATTTCAAAAAAAAGGACATCCAAAGGGACACCCACATATTGTATTTTCAAACGAGACAAGAGTTGTTTTCAAGACTCCCCAATAAGTTAGAAATTCAATATTTTAATATGTGCCGAAAAATTACCCCAACCAATCATATCTCACCAAAATACCTGATCTTATCTTTTGGATACGTCCTATCTATCCAATCCTTTGCCGCTTCTAACGCTATAAGATTGCTCTGGAAATGTTGACCTGGTTCCTCTGAATCCAGGATGGTATGGATGAGTTTATCCTTCCGGTAGACCTCAGCGATAATTCGATTCCCCTTACTGTGGACTTTGATCTGGAATCCTCTGTAGTCCTCGATTCTCATTATTGTCCTTGGTATCAATTTTATGACCAGCGAGTCGCATTTTCAAAATTCCCGGAGAGGCTTGATTTACAGGTCCATATTGGACAGTCTACCCATTCATCCCCCCTCTCAGCTTCTCAGAGCATCGGCAGATAAATGTGTGGGATGGCGCCGAATAGGAAGTATTCTCCAGTAAAAGGCTTGACATATGCGCCTACCTTATCCCTCTTTATTCTCATTCTTACTTTGTTCCATGATTTGGTGATCAGGAAGTTTTTTTGCATAACAATCGTTTTGATTGAATGATCAATCCACCAAGACAGAAATTATTGCGTAGTTCCGTTTCATCCCTTAAAAAAAGCGCTCCACAACTGTGTATGGAACGCTTTTTTAATCATGAATTGTTAGAAACTGTGTATGTAATTATTGTAGCTTTTTCTTCTAAGGTTTGGCTTCCTTATTTAGCTGCTTCTGGTTTTGGAGGCGCAACAGCAAGTTCTTTGAAAGCGGCGTCCCACCTGTCGATAATGGACTTTAGCTCACCGGCTTTAGTCTTGGCGCTTGCCGGATCATCTGTGACCATTTTTTTGGTAGTTTCCAGACCTTCCATAAAAGATTTGGCATCAGCGGTCCAAGCATCTTTCTTATCCTTCATCTTTTTCTCGAGTTTCTTGGCTGTGCCTTCAAGGTTCTTCCAGTTTTCTTCTAGACTGGCCACCAATGCAGTCACCTGATCACTCATGGCCTTCTTACCCGCTTCGACACCACCGGCAGCTGTCTCGAACGTAACCTTGGCATTGATATAGCCCTGTTTGGCTTCCTCGTATTTCTTCTGGGCTATCTGAGATTCTGCAGTGTCCCAGAGCCCCTTGGCAGCTTCAAAATCCTTTGTAGCATACTTGTCGGCACCTGCAGACACAGCGGTATCCATGGCAGCCTTAGCTGCCGACTTCTCAGCCTCTGGAGGTTTCGCACAGCCGATGAAAATCATGGTCAGTGTAAGAATCATCATCAATGATACTGAATACTTAAAATGCATCATAAGTGTACCCTCCTTTTTTAATGATTGGATAGCTCGTGATTTAAGGATGATTATACAAATAGGTTTTGAGGGAATTTGTCAATATATTTTTTTAAATTGTAAGAAGCACGTAAACTGTCCGGGTTTGTAGCACATAATCTGTCCGGTTTAGAATGGTCACCTGGGAGGTGGCCAATGAGACGGACAGAGTTGCTACAGGAGATCCGGAAGATGAG
>JBEKJA010000323.1:0-3934 GCA_050011475.1 Syntrophales bacterium | reverse complement strand
AGTAAAACGAGTCATCGTACGCATGCAGCAGTTGCCAATCCCGGACCGGTTGATGGGCGGCGACTACGAAAATGATCCAGGCTTCCGGGAGGCTATTCAGAATTGGCTTCACGAATTATGGCTGGAAAAGGATCAGCAGATCGCAGATCTGCTAGCTCAGGCAAATCCTGCGTGATATGCATACCTGTTTAACGGTTCCAGCCTAAGTTTGCCGCGTTTTATGGAGGTGTCGAGATGAACTTACTGAATCGGACGGGGACGGAATTTTTTGGAACCTTTTGGCTGGTGCTTGGGGGTTGCGGAAGTGCTGTTCTTGCAGCTTCATTCCCCAATGTGGGGATCGGCCTCCTTGGCGTTGCCCTTGCCTTTGGATTGACCGTTCTTACCATGGCTTACGCCATAGGGCACATTTCAGGCTGTCATCTGAATCCTGCTGTTTCCATCGGCCTTTGTGCAGGCGGCCGTTTCCCGGCAAAAGATTTGTTGCCCTATATTGTGGCACAACTATTGGGAGCGTGTGTCGGTGCAACGATACTCTTCATGATCGCTACCGGTAAGGCCGGTTTTAGCCTGGCTTCGGGCTTTGCTGCAAACGGCTATGGAGAACATTCTCCGGGCGGATACTCGCTGACTGCATGCCTTATTTCAGAAATTGTAATGACGTTCATGTTTCTTCTGATAATTATGGGGCAACGGATAAGCGGGCAACCCAGGGATTTGCCCCCATTGCAATAGGCTTGGGATTGACACTGATTCATCTGATCAGCATTCCGGTCACAAATACATCCGTCAATCCGGCACACAGCACAGGTGTGGCATTATTTGTCGGTAAGTGGGCGACGAGTCAGCTATGACTTTTCTGGCTAGCACCGATTATCGGCGCCATTCTTGGTGGATTCATATATCGGTGGCTGCTTGGCAGAGGTGACTAAATCCTTCTTTCAAACTTACGCGAGATGCCCCGAAACATTCCGTTGGAATGATCTATTGATTCATCATGCCGCATGACATCCTCATAATCGGCGGGGGGCCCGCCGGAATATCAACCGCCCTGCATCTTGCCCGTTTTGCCCCGGAACTGGTGCCACGTACGCTGGTGCTTGAAAAAGCGCACTACCCCCGCCCCAAACTCTGTGCCGGCGGCCTAGTGGCAGATGCCGAAGTCATGCTCCAGCGGCTTGGCCTCGATGTATCGGATATTCCGCATATGGATGCAGATGCCGCCCACTTCGATTTCGAAGGGAGGGGATTGACCTTCCGCATACCCGGCAGCCATGCTATCCGAATGATTCGAAGGGAGGATTTCGACGCATGGCTTGCTGCAAAAGCTTGTGAGCGGGGAGTATCCATCGCGGAAGGTGTCACGGTAAGAAATGTATTGCCATCATCATCCGGCGTGATTGTTGAAACCGACCGGGGCGATTATCATGCAATGGTCGTCGTTGGCGCGGACGGTTCCAACGGTGTTGTCCGCCGCTGCATTCTGCCCGATGTATCCATGTACACGGCACGTGTGATAGAAGTGGTCGTACCATCCAAGGAGAACGACGACCATGGAGAGAAAGATGCTTTCTTCGATTTTCTACCCATACCAACTGGAATTGCCGGCTACACCTGGGACTTCCCCACCCGCGTCAATGGCAGGCTGATGCGCTGCTGGGGGATCTGCGACTGTTATGTCAGGTCCATCGATTCGCATCCCCCGCTGAAAGACCTATTAAAAAAAGAAATGGCCCGTCATGGATATGATCTGGGTGACTACAGGCTGCATAGCCACCCGATCCGTCTGTTCAGTCCTTTTGGTGCGTTTGCAGTACCGCATGTTATCCTGGTCGGTGATACCGCAGGTACAGATCCTATCTTTGGTGAAGGCATCAGCATAGCACTGGGTTATGGTCATATTGCGGCGCAGGCTCTTAAGAGTGCATTTGGGAATCAGGATTTCCTGTTTCGTGATTATAAACGCCGCATTCTTTTCAGTCCCCTGGGCAGAGCATTGTTATGCAGGACAGTCATCTCTCGCATCCTCTATCTAAATCACTGGCCATGGTTCCAGAAGTTGGTCTGGAGACATCTCAAAGTACTGACAAGATTTGTAGGAAATAAGCTTGTTTTGAATTGGGCCAGGCGCATGAGTTGAAAACATTCCGCTTGACTTTTTTGGCATAATACTTGGCATATTGTATAAAATGCTAAGAATTAAAGGCATGGTGAAGGGGGGGCACCTGAGTTTTGGTTTTCCATTTTTTTGTGCACTTAACAAACAAGGAACTATGAAAGAAAATTTAAACAGGGCTGCAAATCTATTCAAGAATTCAATAAAAATAGGACTGGATCCTTGAAATTCCTGATATTGGATTTAAGTACAAAGGAGTATTCGATGGATTGATCAAGACAATAAAATTACACGCTCCATCACTGGCCGTTATAGATAAATTCCCGGACTGTACGAACGGCATCGGGGAAAGCCTTCCCATCAATATCATGCATTATCTCCAGAGGGAAGACAACGACCTTCATGATCCTGCTGCGAACCGGCTTTCCTTTTCGATTCAACGTGTAAAAGCCGGATGCATCATGGATTACGTAATGCCTGCCATTATATGATCCAAGATAGAGCATGGCATGCCCAGGCTTGTATATCGGGAAGGGTGCATACGCAGATAGCGAGTCGAATAAACGAAGACGGTCTTTCATTGAGGTCAAATTCGAGAAGTCGTATGTCAAGCCGACCGAATCAAAAGCCTGATCAATTGAATTCCTGGGAACCATTATTCCAAATGTCTTGTATATATCGGACAGAAACGCCGAGCAATCCCTTGCGTTCCCCGATCCGCCCCATCCGTAGGATTCTCCGTGCATCATGAAGGCCTGCCGGATGATGTTTGCCCGAGTGTAAGGCAGGTACCCGGGATGAACGTCTTTCATGGAAATATATGATCTGCCTGCGAAAGACAGCCTCCCTTTTTCATTCCTCAGCGGAAGAACAACGACAGCATCATGCTCATGGTAAAGTCCCGTTTCAACTGCCAGTGGTAAGCGTATACCCATATCAAGCCTGATATGGAGGTCCGAACCAGCCTGATGATCTATCAGCGTCACTGCCACGAATGGACTGGTAACGATCACGAAAGGCTTCCGCCTCGTATAGTCCATGATTTCCTGCCTGTTTCCATAAGCGATATCCGTCTCAGGAATCCAGCCCCGCACGGTGGCTGTCTGGACAAAAAGCCATCGACGGTCCAGGCTCTCCGCAAGGATCAGCATCGGTTCTGCCACATAAACTGCAGACTCGATGAGATGATCGAAACCCAATGCACCCTTCTGTTTCATGGCTTTTTTGTTTGTGGGATACGCCCGCATGATCGTCCGGCGAACCGACATCCCGTATTGTACCCTTATTGACTCCGGCAAACCCTTGATATCGATATTGGCGGCAAAAGATTCAAAATCCTTGCTGTCAAGACGCTTCCCCTTTTCGCTGTATCGGTAAGCAGTCCTTGGTTCACTCACCCCGGCAATAAGCCGCAGCAATTCTTCCCGGGAGATTGATTCACCGGTATTCCAGATATCTTCCACCGATTTGGTCCGTGTGCAGTTTGCCTGATTGAACCGTGCAATTTGCTCCTCAGTCATCAGAATTTTTTCCGGTTCGGCAAGCCGCTTGATCCAGAAAGATGCATCAAGAACTTGAGGGGAAATGTCCGGAAATGCTTTATAAACAGATAGTTTCGGCACTGAAACATCCGCAGCCACGGCAATGGATGAGAACCCCCATATGGTAATCCAGGCAAATAGAAGTAAGAAGATGTATTTTCGAACCGTCATAAGCTGATGAACCACTATTTTTTATACAGCAGTTTTTCAGTCTGTCCAATATTTTATTTTTGGGGAATGATAAAAAAAGTTGCTGAAAAAGCTAAAGATGGCTAAG
>JBEKJA010000322.1:0-3939 GCA_050011475.1 Syntrophales bacterium | reverse complement strand
TCTTGAAGACCCCCGGAAAGATTTTGGTGTATGTTTGAATGATGGGATCCTTTTCGTCACTCACGTAAAGCTGCACTGATCCGTCATAAGCATCCACAATAGCCTTGATGGAGTTGCGGATGTAATTGCCCAGTCCGGGTGTTGGCTCCGAATAAGGGATCTTGTCTGCTACGGTATAACCGTCCAGAAACCAAAGCAGGCGCCCCTCCGGAGAGATGACGAGATAGGGGTTCTCATCAAATTTCGCAAAAGAGATGATACGCGAGACGCGGTCCTCGACCTTCCGGTAGAACATAACCCGACTATCGGACGTAATATCGTCTGAAAGAAGGATGGTTAACGAACCGAAGCGAATGGCAAAAATCAATTTTTTCAGAAATGAGAGAGGAATGCCACCCTTCCCGTCATAATGGGAGTATACATTCTTTTCTCCCACAGGATAGTCGAACTCCGGCCGTTTTGTCCGGGCAAAGACGTATTCGTTGGATGTCTCGCCATAATAAATCTCGGGGCGTGTGATCTTAATATCCGTTGTGGAGACCGGCGGGATGTCCTTTATAAAGAATTCCGGGAGGCCTTCCTTCGAGATGCGATTTACCGGCCCTAGGACAGCCCCGTAGCCGTGGGTGTATATAATATGCTCATTGACCCAGGAACGGGACGGCAATGCGGCATAGGACAGTTCACGGGGAGACAGCATGACCTGACGGAACTCTCCGTTTACCCGATAACGGTCATTGTCCACAGCAATGAATTTATAATAGGTGCGAATCTCCTGCAACTGGCCGTATGTCTGAAGAAGCGGAGCATGGTTCCAAAGGCGAATATTCTTTGTAGTAAGATCATTGCGCCGCAAGTCTTCCAAGGTCAGGCTGTCCTCTACTGGAAATTCCCTATCCTCAATGTCCTGCAGCCGGTATGCCAGGCGCGTGAATTTTATATTCTTCTCGATATAGGGTTTCTCCAGGACGATTTCGTTGGGGATCACCTTGAATTTCTGAACCATTGAAGGATAAATCCCGCGACCGATGAACAAAAAGGCCACGAAAACAACTACGGCAATAGCAGAAAAACGCCAATTCAGCCGGAACGCGAATCCCAGGATAGCGATACCGCAAAGAAAAGAAAGTCCCATCAATCCCTTGATGACCCACAATTGGGTGGTCACGTCCGTATAACCGGGACCGAAAACGACTCCCCGCTTTACATAAAGGATTTCATTCAGTGAGAGCCACGTACCGAAACTTCCTGCAAAGAAGAGTAATGCAACAAGAATGGTCAGATGCGTTCGGGCCACGGGTGACATCTGCCACGTGTGGGGCGGTATGATGAGAAAAGCCCGGCAAATGAAATAAAGGGAACCCGTGGAGAAGCATGTTATTATCAGCACTGCCATGATCCATTCATAAAGATACTGCAAAAAGGGCAGCTGAAAAACATAGAAACTGATATCGCGCTGGAAAAGAGGATCCAGGACACCAAACGGTGAGGCATTAAAGAACTTGAGAAAATTATCCCACTGATCCAACCCGCTCAGGGCGGAAAAAACGCTGAAAAGAATAGAACCGATGAGGATGAGGAGATGAAGCGGGTGATTCGCTATTTCTAGGGATGGGATGTGGATTGAACCCACCCTTTCAACCATCTGATATCTTGATGACAGACGAGCAGCCGCATAGAGGTTCCCATAGAAAATGATGAAAAAGGCAACCCCGAAAAGCAGGGCCATTTTTAGTTGAGCCCAGAGGGTAATTGTAAATACATTTTCGTAGCTTACTTCCTGAAACCACAACCAGTCCGTGATAAGCCCGACTATCCCCCAGGAAAAGAAGAAGACTAGGGCAAGGATAATAAGAATAATGATCCATCCCTTATCAAATTTTTTTTGAACTATGCCTGGCCTTGCTGGGAATTTCATCGACCTCTCCTCCTTCTCAATAAAGCATCATGGCAGACACCCATATTCTCAGACCCTGACCTGCCCCTGATACTTGTACCACATGTTAAGTTAGAGTTCTGCCATTTTATTTATTTCGGTTCGATACATAGTATCGATTAGGTAATTTGAAAAATCAAGACTTCAGGAAGAAGTTAATACTCGAACTGTCATATCATTTTCCGTTCAGGACAAAATAGAACATTGCTTAAATTTGAGAATAAAAAAGCCCCGGTAACCTCACGATCACCGGGGCCGATCTGCACCCCCACGCACCCTCGGGGTCAATGTGAACTTTTATATCTTGCGTAACTCCTCGTTTTTATTGGAGGCGGCATCCGGATTCTAACCGGAGAATAATGGTTTTGCAGACCGAACCCCACTGTTTATAAGTTGCTGATTGCCCAAACCTTTTCTACCTCTTTCCTACCCCCATGTGGATAAATTGACGGTACTTCATCCAGAGTTTTCGTGGCATTAAGTTTATGAACTGGTGCCGGATGCTGATATCTCATGGACATTTTATATGTCTTATGCCCCATGATCTCCATGATTGACTTTAGATCAACTCCATTCATCCCCAATCGTGATCCCGCTGTGTGACGTAAATCATGGAAACGGACATTTTTCATCTTACCCCTTACCGCTTGCTTTTTTATCAACCCTGCAACCTTGACAGCGTGCCAATAGGCATTGGTTAGGAAAGTCAACTGGTTTCCTTTGCTGTTACTGAAGAGATACTCACTATCGGAATATTGGAAACGCCTCTCTATGATATCTTTCAAGGTGTCATTGATAGGAACCTTCCGTGGTTCTTTAGTCTTTGTATATCTGACAGCAACAAATCTATTCTCAAGATCAACATCCTCTTTTTTGCAGAATGGAGAGCAAATAAAACCAAATCCTTGAGATACTTTCCACCATTCCTTTGATTACTTTTTTCACAGGCTGTTAAAAGTTTGGCCTCTTCATCTACTGTTAGAACCCACATCACCTCATTATCTTCATCCAATATTTTAACCACGGTGAGGGGATTATATTTAATGTGACCCCATTCTACAGCTTTATTCAGCATATTATGTAGAGTTGAAAAATCCCTATTTACCGTGGCCGGTACCTTCCCCTCTTCAAGTCTGGCCTTTTTGTATTGCTCTACCATGAACGGATGAATTAAACCAATCTCCTTACCTTTAAAAAAGTAGTTGAGGGATTTGATAGAGGTTTCATTCCTATCTGCTGATTTTTTCCTCTTGTTAATTCGGGTATCCGTTAAATACTTTTCACTAAATGTTTCAAACAGAATCTTTTTTGCCTTCAGACTATGCTTGCCTTCTCTTATCTCTGTTTTGAATTTATCTTCTTTTTCTTTGGCAATTGTCCGACTGATATTCCCCCACGATCTGATATATCTCTGTTCACCATAATGAAAATCTGTTACCCAATTTTTACCTCGCTTATACATTTAATCACCCCTTCCCTTCTCCAGTGCCTCAAATAACGGTCATAATAGGGCCTATTTTAGACGATCCGCAATCTCCTTAAGTATAAATCAGTGGCCGTTTTAATATCAATGTCATGCTCCAGACAAAATTTGTGGATACGTTCTAAGTCTTCATAAATATCCGTGTATGTTATCCTACCGATGCCACTGTTTCTTTTTGCCTCCATCATTCATCCCTCCATAGAAAAAAGCCCGTGGAACGCTTACGCTCTTATGAAGCGCCCGGCCCTTGCGGGTTACGGATTCCACGAGCTGTTTCTTGTTTATGCTTCAAACAACAAAACCCATAACGGAGGGCCTCCCGCATAAGAATTTAAGCAACTCTAGGATATAGAATTTCTATGTTCTGTCAAGATAACTTATTGCTTCATGTTTTTTTAATGTTAGCAACAAATAGATTTGTCCGGTTTCGTAGCAAATGAATTGTCCGCTTTTACTATTCTGGAATAAGGGGTAGATTCCAGGTGACGAAGCGGCGGACTTTACGCTGTCACAACCTTTT
>JBEKJA010000321.1:0-3952 GCA_050011475.1 Syntrophales bacterium | reverse complement strand
AAGTCGTGGCCAATTGGACGGGCATCCCCGTATCCCGGATGATGGAGAGCGATGTCCAGAAGCTTATTCAAATGGAAGAGCGTTTGAAGCAGCGGGTCATTGGTCAGGATGAAGGGATCTCCGCCGTGTCAAGCGCTTTACGACGGGCCCGGTCTGGCCTTCAGGACCCGAATCGGCCTATCGGCTCCTTCATATTTCTCGGTCCGACCGGTGTGGGGAAAACTGAACTCGCCAGAGCCTTGGCCGAATTTATGTTTGACAATGAACAGGCCATGATCCGCATCGATATGTCAGAGTTCATGGAGAAACATTCCGTCGCACGTCTCATCGGTGCACCGCCAGGCTACGTCGGCTATGATGAAGGAGGCTTCCTCACAGAGGCGGTCCGAAGGCGTCCATACGCGGTGCTTCTTTTCGATGAAATTGAAAAGGCGCATCCGGACGTATTCAACATTCTCCTGCAGATTCTCGACGATGGGCGACTGACGGATGGCCATGGGCGAACGGTGGATTTTAAAAACACCATCGTTATCATGACCTCCAATATTGGAGGACAATGGATTCAGGATCTGGATCTGCCTGAAGAGGAGCGGCGGCAGAGAACCATGGATGCCCTCAAGATGTCATTCAAACCGGAATTCCTGAACCGCATCGACGATATCATCGTGTTCCGGTCGCTGACATTGCAGGACATCGAGCGAATCGTCGAGATCCAGCTTGGCCTCATTCGTAAGCGACTCTCCGAGCGCCGGTTGACACTGGAATTGACAGAGAAGGCGAAAAAATATATATCCGAAATCGGCTACAGTCCCATCTACGGAGCCCGGCCATTAAAAAGGGCTCTTCAGAAGTTCCTGCTGGACCAGTTGGCCATGAAGCTTCTCGATGGAACGTTTGTCGAAGGAGATCATATTCTGGCCGATATATCGGATGGCACAATTATCTTCAAAAAAGGCAAAAGCAAAGGGGAACACAAGTGAACACATTTAAAACGGTTATTTTGTTGGGGGCCCTTACCGGTCTCCTGATGTTTATCGGCGGATACTTCGGCGGTCAGAACGGAATCGTGATCGCCTTTATCTTTGCTGCGGTGATGAATTTTGCAAGCTACTGGTTTTCCGACAAGATTGTTTTGAGAATGTACCGGGCCCAGGAAGTCACAGAGGCACAAGCCCCTGCCCTATATGCACTGGTGAAGAATCTGGCCCTGAAAGCGGGGCTTCCCATGCCGAGGGTTTATATTATTCCAACGGATACACCCAACGCTTTCGCCACCGGCAGGAACGAACAGCATGCTGTCGTAGCCGTCACCAAGGGGATCCTGCGCATCCTGGACGAGGGAGAGCTTGAAGGGGTTCTGGCACACGAACTGACGCATATCCGGAACAAGGATATCCTGATAAGCTCAATTGCCGCGACCATAGCCGGAGCCATTGTCATGATGGCCCACATGGCCCAATGGGCAGCCATATTCGGAGGATTCAGCCGCGATGACAACGAAGGAGAAGGCGGTTTGATCGGTCTGATCCTGATGGCTGTTCTGGCGCCGATTGCCGCAACGATCATCCAAATGGCCATTTCACGATCACGCGAATACATGGCCGATGAAGGGGGGGCAAAAGTGTCGGGCAACCCTTATGGATTGGCCAGTGCTCTTGAAAAACTGTCTAGGGCATCCGAAGCCATACCGATGAATGCCAATCCCTCTACTGCCCATATGTTCATCGTCAATCCACTGACGGGGCGTTCCCTGATGACTTTGTTCAGCACCCATCCGCCCCTGGAGGAGAGAATCGCCAGGCTGAGAAGCATGCGGCCTCGGTGATAGATCAATATCGTTATTGCAAGGATTTTTCTCTTATTACATATAATTAGTCATCCTGAATTTATTTCAGGATCTATTCCAGCAGTGTTGCATGTCACGCTATAGACCCTGAATCAATTTCAGGGTGACCTATTCGGGGATGAGTTCATTGATAATATGGAGGGAATATGGAAGAAGAGAAGAAGGGGCCTGGTTTTGTAGTACGGGATAAACGGCTTTTCGATGAAGCAGGTGAGCGCCGGCCAGAAGCTTCCGAGGAAATAAAAGTGACACCCGAAAAGCCACAGCCCGAAAAGCCACAGATGGAAAAGCAGGAAAGCAAACAGCAAGCCGAACAGCAGAAACCGCCGGAATTGGCCGATCAGGAACATTTTCCTGAGGTGAACTTCGTCAATTTCATCCTGTCGCTGAGCACCTCCGCCATGTTCCATTTCGGAGACATCCCGGACCCTGCCACCGGGCAACCGGAGAAGAATCTCTCAGCGGCTAAGCAAACCATTGATATCTTGTCAATGCTGAAGACAAAGACCCAGGGAAATCTTGACAGCCAGGAACAATCCCTCCTGGACGGAATGCTGTACGAATTGCGTATGCGATACGTCAAGGAAATGGGTGGCTGATGATCCGGCGCCTGTCGCCAGCAAAAGTCAACCTGCATCTCCGGGTACTGCAGAAACGGGCGGATGGGTACCACGATCTGGCCACTTTAATGCAGGGGATAAGCCTCTATGATGAAATGACCTTTCTACCTGCAAAGGAGAAAATAGTCATTCGCTGCCCAAACAGCCAACTTCCGGAGGATAGTCAAAATATTGTATACCGGGCCGCTGAGGCCTTTTTTTCTTTAGCCAACCTCCCTTCTTCCGGTATTGAAATCATTATAGAAAAGCATATCCCGGTTGCAGCCGGTCTTGGAGGCGGCAGCTCCAATGCCGCTGTAGCCCTGGCAACCATGAACGAAATATCGGGCACCCCCCTTTCTGCACAGACACTAATGGAGCTTGGAGCCCGCCTGGGTCCCGATGTCCCCTTTTTCCTATTCGGGAAGACGGCCTGGGCATTTGGGATAGGAGACCAGCTGGAAGTGGCACAAAACGTGCCATTTTGCTGGTTTGTCCTGATTAATCCAGGCTTCTCCGTCTCCACAAAAAAGGTCTATGAAGCACTCAATTTCAGATTGACAAAAGAAATAATAAATTATAGCATCCCGCGATTTCTTGAGGCCCCTGATTTGGCCGCAGTTCTTCACAATGATCTGGAAAGTGTAACCCTTAAGCTCTACCCCGAGCTGAATCACCTGAAAGAACTGCTGCTCAGGCATGGCGCCAATGGTGCTTTAATGGCGGGAAGCGGGCCGACGGTTTTTGGCATTTTTCATCAAGAAACGGCGGCTTTGGAGGCGGCTAAAGCTCTACGGGATAAGCAAGTAGGGCTTGTTTTTACAGCTCATTCCATCTAGTTTGTGTCCATTGCACTCCCAAGCCACCTGCCATAGCCAATTCTGTAAAAAATGGGGCGTCGTCAAGCGGTAAGACACAAGAATTTGGATCTTGCATACGGAGGTTCGAATCCTCCCGCCCCAGCCAACATATCGCTAGTGAGAGGCAGTAAATGCTTGAAAGAATAAGATTATTTTCTGGAAATGCCAATCGCGACCTGGCTAAAAAAATCTGTGGCCAGCTCGGCGTATCCCTCGGAAAAGCAAGTGTGACGACATTCAGTGATGGGGAAACCCGTGTCGAAATTGATGAAAATGTCCGGGGAATGGATGTTTTCATTATCCAGTCCACCTGCCCCCCGGTCAACATCATGGTTATGGAACTCCTGATCATGATCGATGCCATGAAGCGTGCGTCGGCTGAAAGAATCACTGCTGTTATCCCGTATTACGGATATGCCCGCCAGGACCGGAAGGTTGCTCCCCGCGCTCCCATCACCGCTAAACTTATTGCGGATCTTATCACAACAGCAGGAGCAAACCGTGTCCTTTCAATGGACCTTCATGCAGGCCAGATCCAAGGGTTCTTCAATATCCCGGTGGACAATCTATTTGCCACACCACTACTTCTCGATTATATTCGCAGGAATTACGATGACAATACGATCATTGTTTCACCGGATACGGGG
>JBEKJA010000320.1:0-3967 GCA_050011475.1 Syntrophales bacterium | reverse complement strand
TGAAATGAGGCCCGCTCCGAGAGATTCAAGTACACCGACAATCAGCCCCCCCACACCCGTTCCAGCACCGGTGCTCAGTCCCCCGATAATAGCCGCGCAGAAACCTTTCAATCCAAGCATGATCCCAACATCATATGAAGTCATAGTTAAAGGAGTAATTATGATGCCGGCCACAGACCCCATGGCGGCGCTTATTCCAAATGAAAAAAGGACCATATGCTTTACATTGATCCCCACGAGATTCGATGCGCGTTGGTTAAATGAACAGGCGCGCATTGCTTTGCCGATAATGGTGTGATGAAAAAAGAGCCTGTCGATGAGAATAACGATAAGGGTGATGGCAAAGATCCAGATGTTTTGGGGCAGGATTGTGGCGTTTCTCACAGCGATGGGGGTGTCGCCTGAAAACATCGGCAGGGCATGTGTATCCCTTCCCCAGATGAGCATGGCTATCCCGCGCAGCAGGATACTGCCTCCGATTGTAACGATGATCATATTGATGGACTCGGAGTTTTTAAGCGGTCTAATAGCGAGACGTTCGAACAGAATACCCACCAATACGGTGATAACAATGGCCAGTACGATCGCCAATGGGAGATAGAGATGCAGTACCGCATAGAAAAAAACGGTCAGCATGCCGCCCAGCATTACAAATTCTCCCTGCGCGAAATTAATGATGCTGGTGGAGCTGTAAATGATGGCAAAGCCCAATCCGATAAGGGCATAGATTGCGCCCGTGGAAAGACCTGAGAGAATATATTGGAGCAATTGATCCAAAATCAGCATTGCTGGTACCAGAGAGGATATTTCCTGTTTTCCGCCAACCCTCGCACAACAAAGAATGGCGTAAATAAAATCCCCTTACCTCCCTGGCAAAAGGGAGGATGGGGGATTTAAAAAAATTGGCTCTTTATTTGACCAGAACCCAATCCTTATTCTTGATAGTTACAAGCACAAAGGCGTCTTTTGTCAATCCGGCATGATCCTGGGGAGTATAATTAAATATACCCCCGATACCGTGAAAATTTCTTGTATTCTCAAGTTCCTTCTGAATGGTTGCAGGCGTACTTGCTCCCCTTTCTAGGGCACCCTTCAGGAGCATCACCGCATCCCATGCATGACCTCCGAAATGATCGCCTTCCACTTTGTAATGCCTCTTATAATCATTGACATAACTCAGTAGTGATTTCTTCTGGGGATCTGAACCTGGGAGTACGTCTGCCACAATCACGCGCCCGGATGGTAGAATAATCCCCTCTGCCGCATCACCGGACAGTTCTATAAATTTCTTCGAAGAAACGCCGTGGCTCATATATAGAGGGATCTTCAACCCAAGCTGTCTGGCATTTCTGGCGACGATGGCCGGACCCGGATTTGTTCCCCAGCATACGAGCACCTGAGCGTCGCTGCCTCTAATCTTTGTCAGTTGTGCGGTCACATCCGTATCCTTCGGACCAAACGTTTCATCGGCTACCACCGTAATGCCATAATGGCCTGCCTGAAGCTTCAATTGTTCTCTTCCCAGAGAACCAAAAGAATCGGAAACCGTCAATAACGATACCCTGGAAATTTTCTGCTTTTTAAGGTTATCATAAATTTTCCCCACTGCCAGTGAGTCATTCTGTGCCGTCTTGAAAACCCACTTCTTCACCGGATCGCTTATCTTGCTCCCCGCCGCACAGGATATCAACGGAATCTGAGCTTTTTCAACAACGGGAATGATGGCCATGGTTTCGCCTGTTGTGCTGGGTCCCACGATTGCCACAACCTGATCATCTTTAATGATACGAGTTGCCGCCTGCACGGCCTTGGTGGCATCACCCTGGGTATCATAGATGATAAGCTGTAACGGATGCCCCTTCACTCCGCCGGCTTTATTAATCTCATTAACCACCATCTGAGCTGTGTTGCGCTCTGGTTCGCCAAGGAACGAAGGCGGACCTGTTACCGAAAATAGCCCGCCGATTTTTATCGGCTCCGCCGCCCAGGAGAACCCCATCGACATGGACCCCGACATGAAAATGACACACAAGATAAGAATTGCCTTCCTGATCATTGATCCCATAATGCGCTCCCTCCTTTTTCTTTTGTATATTTTTTATCAGATTTCTCCAACTGCCGATACATCAAATTTTTCCGGAAATAATATGAACTTTTTGGAATGGCCTGCATGCCCGTCACCAAAACGAACAGCAGGCATCAATAGATATAATAACTATCCGGGAGTGAATTCAGGTATGCGTGCCGAGCGATCATTTTTACCTACACATTCAATGGAATGACATAAAATAGCACGGCAAAGAAATGACAAATGCTTCCGCAGAGGACAAACAAGTGCCAGACAGTATGTGAGTATGGTAATTTTTTCCACGTGTAGAAAATTAATCCCAATGTATATGCCATTCCGCCGGACATAAGGAGTATCAGCCCGCCTACCGGAAGATGTTCGATAAGCGGCTTGATTGCGGCAACGACAAGCCAACCCATAAAGACATAAGATATCAGGGTCACCGATTTGAACCGATGCGTTGAAAATATCTTGAAAACGATACACAGGACCGCCAGTGCCCAAATCATGATCAGGATCGTATATCCCCAACCACCTTTCAGTGTCACCAAGGCAAAAGGCGTATAAGAACCGGCTATCAGAAGATAGACACATGCATGATCTATTACCTTGAAGATGCTCTTGATGCGAGGGATTTGCAGGCTGTGGTAGAGAGTGGATGCGGTGTACAGCAGAACCATGGTACTGCCGAATATGGTGCAGCCTACAACATGGCTGGCCGTTCCATAAAAGCTTGCAAATACCACGAGCAATGTAAGGCAGGCGACACTCATAAGCGCGCCGACTCCATGGGTGATGCTGTTGGCGATTTCTTCAACATAAGTATAAGACATTTCAAACTCCCACCGGATGAGAGGATCGACCGTTGTATAATCCATCAAAGAATAATAATCAAGCGGTGATTCATGGATATCACCTACCGATCAGCTTACAATTATACCGGTTGGCTGCTGCGACATATCATCCGAAGATCATTTTGTATCCCGCAATACCCACAGAAGAGGCGTATCAGGAAGAACATTGACGCTGTATTCCCTGCCGTTTACCTTGAACTCCGCCATAGCCAGGGCCTGTGGTTTATCTTTTGCCATAACATTTCTCCTTGTTGTTAATGGTTCTATTTCCATCCATTTACAACGATCTCCTTTTGTACAATACAACATTTATAGAGCAATAACCGGCATGCAGCTATCCAAGAAACCCTGATATTGACCTTCAAAATTCCTTAAAAAGCATTGGTATTAGGATTATTCCGGCTAACTTCTTCATTTTGTCGCCAATTATCCATTGACATACAAAACTGTCTTACCTTATTCTTCCTCCACGAAAAACCAATGCCTTATAATGAATTCCTCACCCGCATCGGAGGTTATTTATACATGATTTCAAAACAAGATATCATTGAAGCAGCACGCGCAATCGGGTTTGACGATATCGGCTTTACCACCGCGGAGCCTTTTGCTGAATATCTGGAAATACTGAAGTCCCGTCAGGATGATTACGCGTGGACTTCAAAGATGGGGCTTGACCTCGATACGGGAACCGATCCGAAAACTATTATGCCCGGTGCAAAGTCCATCATTGTAGTGCTTGACCTCTATTTCCGCGAGGCGTTCACCGCATCCATGGAAGGTCATTTCGGACGCTGCTACCTTGATGACGACCGCATGACGAGGGACGGCCTTTCGAAGAGAATCAAGAAATTTCGTGCATACCTCAAAGAGAACGGCATTGAGTCCAAAGTTCCTTTCAACTTGCCGCACCGCGCTGCAGCTGCGCGAGCGGGAGTTGGTGATTTTGGCAAAAACTGCCTCCTTTATACACGCAGAGCGGCACGGAAGAGTTCATGGATCATACCCGTTGCCGTGGTCATTGACCGCGAATTCCCGCCCGATGAAT
>JBEKJA010000319.1:0-3974 GCA_050011475.1 Syntrophales bacterium | reverse complement strand
CAACCCATGTACAATTGGAGAAAGTTTCATTTTTAAGCCGCCATTCACATGTCATATCCTGGCAGACATCTTCAATTGCTACACCCTTTTTCTTGCATCGGTATGCGTAATTCAATCGCTTGATCTCCTTAAATGATTATTATTTCAGTAAAATAAGCGGTCCGCAGGTGAATGTCAACAAGTATGATTTAAAATCTTATGATTAAGACGTTCAAGGCGATGAAAAAGCGCTTCTTTTTCCTTGCCGCCAATCGTGTTGCTCATGTTAAGCGTTGATTCCACCTGTAGCTTTGCCTTTTGAACATCTCCGATACGATGTTCATACCATTTTGCAAGTTCGACTCGTGCAAAAACATTGCCAGGCTCATCGACGACCATTCTTTTCCAAATGTCCACGGCTTCGTACCAACGGTTTTGCCTCTTGTACAGTAGTGACAGATGGAATCCCGCCTCTTTCATAATTTCCCTCCGGCCTGATTCCAGCAACGGCTTAAGCAGGCTTTCCGCATGCTTCCCGGCACCCCGAAGAAGGCAGAAATATCCGGCAACCAACCGGTCCAAGGAAGTCAACACCTCATAGCTTCCGCTGAGCATGGATGAAAAATATGAAACAAGCACGGCAAGGGTCAGGATATCCAGACGGTTGTGCTCCAGGACATCTTCCATGGAGCTGGCATCCCGCTGGCGAAGCCAGTTAAAATAGCGTTGAGGGATCTCAAAGCCAGGGATATCGCCTCTGCGCTGAAAACCAAGAATGTTTTGTTCAATATTTCCAAGCCGGCGATCCTCCAGACGATGCTTCAGGAGGCTTCGAGCAGGGTATAGCAGATCAAGATGCGGTATTTTGGTCAATGAATTCTCAAAACGATTCAAAATAAAACGGGTTGTCAATAGATTGACGTCAAAAGCCTTTCCGTTGAAGGTCACAAGAAAATCCTTGCCATACAGCATATCCTGGAGGCTGGCCAATCCTGAGCGCTCCTCGGAGAAGTCCCTGGCGAAGATCTGATGGACCATGAAACAATCCTTTTCAAACCATCCCAGACCGATCAAAAAAACAAAGGTTCCGGTTCCGCCGGTCAGTCCGGTGGTTTCCGTATCAAGAAACAGCGCATTCCCACAGCTCAGGGAAGCCAACTCAGGAGCTTTTGCCAACAGGGCGAGGAGATTCATATCCGCTTGCAGCGCATCGGCCAGGATGTGATTTCCGTGGTGAAACAGATGGGGGAAACTTGTGGAGACGAGAAGATGATTCCCAAATGCATTCCCGACTTCCCTGGCTCCGGACAGATCGTTTATGGTATTTTTAAGTGTGGACTGCGACCGGGTATCGGCCAATTCCGACTTGCCTGCGGTGAGTCTTTTGAGTCTGGACAGTGTATTCATTTTTTAGACACCTTTATGATCCAATCAATATTTTCAGTATAGCCAGGGTAACGTCTTTGGCTTTTTGTCCGACTTCGAGAGCGGGTCCGACGCAAGACGGGCAACCGGATGCACATGGGCATCGCGATATCAGGTGAAAAGCTGATTGGAGAAGTTTTGAATGCTGTTCATAAAGAAGCTCTGAAAAACCTATGCCTCCGGGGTAGACGTCGTATATGAACAGTGTCGGATCGAAAGCATCCATGATAATCGGTTCACCCTCCGGAGACGGTTTGCTTCCACCGCGCACAAACCATTCCCCGCTCTTGTTCCCCAGGCTTCGATCCAGATCGTGAATATCAGCCATGAGAGTCATCGCCGACAGATGGTGGAGGGTATATGCTAGCCCGGTCAGTCCGTCGACAAGCTCCGCACGGGTGCACGGCATGTAGTTTAAAAGATCCATCGGTATGGTGAACCAATAGCTTGTCGTATGCATGTCCTTTTCGGGAAGGGTAACTTCGCCGTACCCCAGATTCTCAGACGTATAAAACTTGATCTTCTTATAGCCGACCACTTTACGGACCACCTGGACTTCTCCATGTTCGATAACGATTTCCCCCTGCCTTTTATTTTCAAAAACATCGATGACCCGGACATTGGTATATGTCATCGTGTCCGTGTAATAATCGACGTCGACCTTCCTTACGTAAGCTTTCTTGCGCTCCAGATCCAGTTCATCAACATGGTACTGCTGAGATTCAAGCATATATATGGCCCCTTCGTGGACGGAGGTGAAAGCGCTGTCCCAGTCGACTTCGGCTATGGCATGGGGCGAACCGGTATCGGTCTGATCCACAATAACGACATTTTCGGGATTGATACTGCGCAGGCTGACTTCATCCGCGGGATAACTTTCGGCCGTCCAGTGCCATTTGTCAGCCGATTTGTGGAGGACGCCTTTTTCTTCAAGAAAGCCTAGAATATCATCAAGATCCTCTTTCCCGAAATGCTCTCCCTTTTCAAACGGCAGCTCGAAGGCTGCACTTTTGATATGGTGGAGAAGAATCAGCAGATTGTCGGGATTGGTCCGGCAGTGCTCGGGGGATTGGGAGAAGAAATACTCGGCATTTTCAACGATGAACTGATCGATGGGTGCACTGCGGGCCATCAAAATAGCCAGGCTCCGGCCGCAGCGGCGGCCTGCCCGGCCGGCCTGCTGCCATGTGCTTGCAATCGATCCGGGGTAACCTACCATCAGGCAAACATCCAGATCTCCGATATCGATGCCGAGCTCCAGGGCATTCGTCGATACGACGGTCATGATTTCCCGTTTCCTGATGCCGGACTCGATCTGGCGCCTCCGCCCAGGGAGATATCCGCCGCGATAACCGGCCACCAGCTTTTCAAGATGCGTTTTGCCCCTGCGAAGATAGTCCCTCAAATATTTTGTCAGAACCTCGACGTTCAGGCGGCTCGTGGTAAAAATGATCGTCTGAATGCGGTGATCGAGCAGATCGGCTGCAAGTTTTCTGGCAGGGGCGAGGGGTGATTGGCGAATACCAAGTTCGCGGTTGATGATCGGGGGATTGTAAAGAATCAGCGTTTTTTCAGAGGTTGGGGCTCCGCTTTCAGTAATAAGGACCATCGGTTTCTCAACGAGCCGCTTGGCATGCTCCAGGGGATTTGCGACAGTTGCGGAACAGCAGATGAATACAGGGGTCTGGCCGTAGAAATTCGCGATCCTGTTAAGCCGCCGTATGACGTTGGCAAGGTTAGAACCGAATACACCCCTGTAGACGTGCAATTCGTCGATTATGACGTATTTCAGATTGCTGAAGAGTTTCTGCCATTTTGTATGGTGTGGGAGAATACCTCCGTGAAGCATATCGGGATTCGTGACGACGATCTGACCCTGCCGCCTGATTGCCTGACGTGCATCATCCGGGGTGTCTCCATCGTAGGTGAAAGTCCGGATATCTTTCCTCAAATCACTGATCAGGCTTTGGATTTCATGCATCTGGTCCTGCGCCAAAGCTTTGGTGGGAAAAAGATAAAGGGCTCTCGTTTCGGGCTCTTCCAGAATCCTTTGCAGTACCGGCAGGTTGTAGCACAGGGTTTTTCCGCTAGCTGTCGGTGTCACCAGTATGACGTTTTCCCCATTCCATATATGATGTATGGCCCTGGACTGATGAGAGTAGAGCTGCCGGATGCCTTTATTTTGTAAAACATTGCGGATGGAGGGGTGAACCCAATCAGGGAATGGTTCATACTTGCCTGCCTGGGCAGGGATCTTCCGCAACGCCCGAACATTATCCATGAATGAGCGGTCTGCGCGGAGCCGTTCCATCCATGCCGAAAGGTTTAACTTTGCCATTTCCGCCACCAGGACCATTGAAAGTATCTTTGGGACTTTACATAATGGGCGCAACCTTTACAAGAACATTTCTAGTTCGAATATTTTCATATACCGGCAATTCACGTTGACTTTTGCCCGAGTTATGTTAATTTCTGCAGCGTTTCTCGAAAGCCTACAAATCATCTCCTGCAGGAGGCAGTATGAAAATCGAAGTCTTGAAAGGTAAAATGGGATTACTCATAGCGGACGC
>JBEKJA010000318.1:0-3987 GCA_050011475.1 Syntrophales bacterium | reverse complement strand
ACCGGGCAACATGGATGGGGGCATGTCCTCCATCAGGGAAAAGTCCCTGGGTTGTATCATAAAAGCCGACAGCAGGCCCATCACCCAGGTGATTGATTATGCGGAAGTGCCCACTAAAAAAGGAATAGTGCTCATGGATGGGCCGGGTTATGATATGGAGTCCATGACAGGAGTTGCCGCTGCGGGCAGTCAATTAATGATCTTTACCACCGGGCGGGGAAATCCCATGGGCTATCCCATCGTACCCGTGATCAAGGTAGCCAGCACTAGCCGGATGTATGGACAGATGGAAGATGACATGGATGTCAATGCCGGTGTGATCCTGGAAGGCACTCCCATGAAGGAGGTAGGGCAGCGGATCATCGATCTCGTCGGGAAGGTGCTAAATGGCGAATTAACCAAGGCAGAGTTGAACCGGCAAGATGTAATGGTTTGCTTATATACCTTGCACCCTGCCTTCTGAAGGGTGGATAGACTGGTTGAAATGAAGCGATTATTCATACTCTGCATCTCTTTGTTCCTAATATTCCCATTTTCTCCTTCCTGTGGTGAAGATATTCTTGGCATAGGCGATAGCATCATGATGGGGTGGCCGGACACCGTGGGCACTGCCGCATTGCCCGCTTTAGCCAAACGCCTGGGAGGTCTTACCTGGTTTAACGGAGGAATCGACGGATCCAACATATCGGATATGTATTCCGGGTTGCCGGTTTTGTTATCCGCCCATCATCCATCAAGGGTTTATTCTCAAATTGGCTCAAATGATTGCAGATATGAAAGGTCAACATTGTCTTCCTTCCTTTCAACGTACACCGCTGTGAAAGCTGCGGTTCAGAATGCCGGTGCCACCCTCTATGTTGGTTTGATTACTCCGGTGTCAAAGTGCTGCGGCGATTCCCTGGGAAGAACGGCCCGGGGGCAGCAAACGGAAAAACTGTGGAATGCAGCCATGGAAGATTGGTGTCATGTGAATCAGGTAAGCTGCTATGCCTCCTATCAGGATCTGGCGATTAATAACCCGGCAAATGAAGATAACCTCCTGTACGATGCAAGCCCTGCGGATGGCATACATATATCCGGCATCGGCTATAATGTAATATCAAACCTCATGTACCATGCCGCCGTCCCATTCAGGGGCCGTATTTGGGGGGGCTCCAGTTATCCAAAAATGGGTTATGAATCATGGAAGTGGTGGATTATTACCGGCAAGGGATCCGTCGCCGGGGATGGAGACACAGGTACTCTTCATCTATCAAAAAACGCAAGCGCGTCCAGTAATGTTCTTGCCATTGTAGCCGGTAACAAACATATCACAATCGTACCTGTAAACTCTCAGGGAGACGTGGCTGTATTTTATAGGACGGACAGGACAAATTTTGCAAGAACCACACTGTATAAATTATGGGAAATTTATACGGGGTCATTTGATACGACGGATCAGTTCATTCAGTTAAGGATCAGTAATTCAAAGACAGCGGAAGCGCTCATTGATGAGGTAAAATTATCCTGGGCTCCTGTAAACCCTTAATTCAAAGGAAAAGCCGCAGCATGGACCGTATAGTGATTGATGATATACCTTTTAATGTGGATGAAAAAGGTCTTTCACAGGTATTGGGTATACAGCCAGATTCAATTCACGCGTCTGAGTTTTCAAAAATAATGAAGGAAGCCCGCTTAGTGGCAAAACCAAAGGCAGCTTTTGCAATGGCGACTGTAAACATAGCCGGTGAAAACACGATTGATATCAGTGGGGTGCTCTTCACCAGCCGGGTATTGCGCGTCAACCTGGATAAGGCGGGTATTGTATTTCCGTTTGTGGCCACTTGCGGGACTGAACTGGACAGGTGGTCCCGAAATATTAAGGATATGCTGCATTCTTTTTGGGTGGATACAATCATGCTCATAGCTCTTAGCTGTGCTCTAAATCATCTTGGGGAATATTTAAAGGAAAGACTTGGTGAAAGTGTAAAACTCTCGACCATGAATCCAGGATCTCTGAATGACTGGCCTCTTGAAGAACAGGCAAATCTATTCTTATTGCTTGGGAATTGTGCACCAACCATTGGTGCAACACTGACTGAGAGTATGCTTATCCGACCTCTCAAATCCGTATCGGGAATTCAATTTGTCTCCGAAGAGAGTTTTATAAACTGCTCCTTGTGTCCGAGGCAGGAATGCCCTTTACGCAGGGCCGTTTATGACGATAGCCTTTATGCTGCGAACTATATAAACGACTGTATCCAATGAACGGATAGGAGTTTCATATGCTAATGAAGATTCGCACCCTTTTTCAATGGTTCTATTTGAGATTTGTCCATACATCTGTCATTTTCTTTCTGATTGCGGCAGCGGTTATTTTTTCAGATTTGAGTTTTCGCTGGATGAATCAATTGGGGCCGGATTCATTGAAGGATGCGGGGCAGGAAGTCGCCGGTGCAGGCCTTATCTTCGCCGGGATTGCACTGGCCTATTATATCTTCAGGACACTTCTTGTTTTTATAAGAAATAACAATGCGGTTGCATATCCATGGCTGAACCATGGCATCAAAGGGGGAGTACCCTTGCTTCGGTCCATTCACCCAACAATCGGGATTCTGGCGCTTGCCGTCCTGATGCTCCATGGTTATATAGAATCTTACAAGCTCAACGACCTTGCCTTGAATATCGCTACGATCAGCGGGATCATAACGTTGACGATTCTTTTCTGCATCGGTTTGCTTGGTTTTCTCCTGTATCGCGATCCTAAGAGCATGTTTATCCGGTCCATACACCGCCTGGCTGCCTTCGTCTTGGTTTGCTCTTTTGCTGTACACCGGGCCATCGTCTTTTTGGCGGCTTCATAGGATCTCTTATGAAAGCAAAGCATCAATATAAAGAATCTAAAGATTCAAAAACGGACCTGATTATTGAAAAAGGGCTGTACCAAACCCTTGAGAACAGCTCCCAGGCGGGCATTTATGTTGTCCAGGACGGTAAATTCCGATTTGTCAATCAACACATGGCAAACTACTGGGGCTATAGCAAGGAAGAGCTCCTGGGCATGGAATCCATGAGCCTGGTTCATCCCGAAGACCGTGAGCGGATGAGAGATGCCGCAATCAAGATGTTGAAAGGTAAACGCACATCGTCTTACGAATTCAGGACCATTGCAAAAAATGGAGAAATCCGCTGGATAACAGAGATGATAACGCCCATCCCTTACAAGGGAGTACGCGCGGTACTTGGCAACTCGATAGATATCACGGAGCAGATCAAGGCCCGAGATAAATTGGCTCAACTGGAGGCACTGGAAGCCTCGATTCTGGAAGCGATACCTCATGCCGTAATTGGCTTGAAAGACCGATGCATCATATTTGTCAACGACGGCGTGCAAAATGTTTTCGGCTGGCGGGCGGAGGAACTGATTGGCAAATCATCCCGTATCTTATATCGGTCAGATGATGACTATAATGGAATTGACTGCGAGTTTTATTCGGCCCTTGAACAGCATAAAACCTACACAATGGAATTTCCCTGCCGGCGAAAAGACGGACGCGATATTGATTGTAGGATGACGGCATCACGTATCGGTGAAATTCTTAAGGATAAAAGTGTTGTTATTACCTACGAAGATATTACGGAACGCAAGCAGGTTGAAGAGGCATACAGGACGATGGCCGACCATTCCCAGGCCGGTGTTTATGTTGTGCAAAACGGCGTCTTTCAGTTTGTTAACCGCCATGCAGCGGAATATGCGGGTTTCGATGCCAATGAGCTTGTCGGTGTCAGCTCAATAAGCCTGGCGCACCCCGATGACCGCGAGATGGTCAAAATGAATACAAGCAGGATGCTGCACGGGGATCGCACCTCGCCTTATGAATACCGGATCCTCACCAGGGATGGACAAATAAGATGGATCATGGAAACTGTCACACGGATTTCCTATAAAGGTGCGGGGGCCATCCTCGGGAACTCCATGGATATTACCGAGCAGACTGAGGCCCGCAA
>JBEKJA010000317.1:0-3988 GCA_050011475.1 Syntrophales bacterium | reverse complement strand
ATTCAACATTGATCTTGATAAAAGTATGGCCGAACATGGATGATGGGTTATTGAGATAAGCGCTCGGGAAAATAAGCGTAGCCGATGCGGGTTTTATTTTCTCGGCTGTCTCCTTGTATTTTTGGCAGGAAACGGGAGAGAGTCTTGTTTCATCGATGCCGAGCCTCGCTGTTTGATGAAATAGGCGTTTTCGCCGATGAGACTACCGTCAAAGACCAGAAGCAAGCCATGTTCATTTGCTGCAGCTTTGACATCGCACAGGTTTTTCATGGAGAAGGGTTGACCTCCGATTAGATTGGTCGTTGCTTCCATGCGGATGAAAGCGATATTTCCAGGACCTTTCTCTGCAATGGCCCTTTTGAGCTTGCTGATGTCAATATTACCCTTGAACGGTTCGTTTCCACCTGGGACAAGGGCTATATCAGTCACTAGATCCAGGATTTGCGAACCGACCAGTTCCACGTGAACCCGTGTCGAAGGAAAATGGTAATTGTTCAAAACCACCTGGGGCCGCTTGAGGAAAACCTTGACAATCAGGTGTTCTGCCGCTCATCCCTGGTGGACCGGCAATGTATGATCAAAGCCAAAGACTTTTTTACAACCCGCGCTAGTTTATAGAAACTCTCGGAACCTGCATAGGCGTCATCCACTACCATCATAGCGGCCAGCTGGTTGTCACTCATGGCATTCGTGCCGCTGTCGGTCAACATGTCGAGGAACACTTCCCGCGATGGAAGCAGAAAGGTGTTATAACCAACGGCCCGCAAGCATTTAAGCCGCTCGGCAACGGGAAGGGACTGGATCTTCTGAACAATCTTGACCCTGTGCATCTCCATGGGTACTCGCCTTCCATCCGTTAATGTGATGATCTTGAGTTCCTCCTTCGTATGAATGGGATTTCGTTAATACTCTTTATATAGTGCCTCCCGCTAAAAGTACTTTCTTATCAAAAAAAACACAAGGGATAATAGAATCAGGACATGGGCAGAGATGATTTCAAATTTATGGTGCTGGTAGAATTCGTTTGCCTTTTGAATGCGCTCCAGACCGCCGCACCATCGCCTGAACCGATCAAGACCCGGGTATTTGTTGTCCGTGGACAAATTGCCTTGAAAGGAAAACATGGGATTGACCGCATAGACGTGATCGGTCAGAGGGCAAAAGAGGGTATCGTAAACAATCCCCTCCCAGGTTTTATAAGCCAGTGTTTCAGCGTAAGGCTTGTTTAAGGCGTAAGCATGGGCCAGACTTTGGTATCTGACCTTTCGGACGGTGGGTTCCTCGGTTTTTCGACTGGAGCGGATGAGCGCCCCGAAAAGCAGAACTTGCCAATCGGGATGGTTGGAGATAAAATAGATGCATTGCCGGAAGCGATCAGGATTAAAGCTGTCAAAGAGAATGTCATCTTCGAAAACGGCGATCCGTTCCGCCCCCGCTTCCAGACCTTTCCGCAGACATGTCATGTGGGATTCATAAATGCCTTGTTCAGCATCAAAGGGATGACGTTTAACGATGACAAATTCAACTTTGCCGTCCAACCCGACTTTGGAGAACTGAGCGGCAGCTGCTTGTCGTCGATCTTCACGCTCTTCCAAGGAGATGCAATAGATGCGATCAAAAAAATCCCAACCGTTGACAGGATTCTTCACGGCGGCATCTGCATTAACAGGATTCATGACCGCCCCTCTCTTGACCGTCTTTCATTAGTGTTCATATATAATATTAGTGCTGGACCCTGTCAAGCTACCTGCAGCTGGATATCGACACCCTGTTTTCTCTTCCGAAGCAGGACCCGGTTCTGGCCGATGTCCGACATATCCTTTCAAAAGGTCGCCCAAACATATGCCGACCTCCTGAAGGAAACAAGTATGGCGGCACCCCTGGAATAGTTCCATTTTGGACCGTTTATCTGGAAATAGATCACGAAATATCATTGACATGCAAGATCGCGTTTTGTATAGGATAAATAATGATTCAAGAAATCGCCAGCCGTCTTGCCGAAACGAAATATATCCGGGGGATCCTTGAGCATCCTATAGATCTCTCGGAATTCCGGGATCGTCGGACACCGCGGTTGATCGCCGGACTGATCCTGATGGGATTCAGTTACATTATCGGCTGGCCGACCGTATTTGCCTTAAGTATTCTGGCGGGCTGGTTGCATAAGCCGCTGATTGCCATTATTGGCTGTCCAATGACCTATGGTTTTTCCTACGTGGTCTTTTTTGTTGGCGCCTTACTCGCCCGTGCCCCGCATTACATGGCGCTCCTGGCAAGATATATCATTGGGGTACTCTTTCGGAAACTCTTTTACTGTACTTTTAAGGCTTCTCCATAATTCCCTGTGGCTTGCAGGCAGGCATAGACCTGCTGAATACCCAGTTTCCCACGCCAAAGAGCCAGAGACTTAAAAACCTTCTGGCGTGTTCTTGGCCAATCTACCTCACGTCTTGCTAGATTGCAGGATAAGGTCAATCTCTTGACTATTATATTTACCTGTTGATGTTATAGGAATCTTATTTACGGCAACAATACGTTTTGGAATTGCATATGATTCACTGATCATAGCCATTTGATGACGTAACTCACTCATATTGAGATCAGTAACAACGAGAGCTGACATTTCGTTTTGATGTCCGTTTTCCGTTAGAAATGATACAACCACGGCATCTCGCACGCCACGTATTTGCTTCAGTTTATTCTTCACAACCGTCAAATCAACCTTTTTACCTCCAATCTTGATGACACCATCTACTCTACCGTGAAGGATGAATTTACGATGCCCTTCATAGGTGGCACTGTCCGCCGTAATGAAGAAACCTTCATCACAGCGAGGCAGGCCTGGAGAAAGGAAGGGTGATCTAACAAGCAATCTCCCATCGGTTATTTTCCACTCAACGGGGTCCAAAGGCGTCCAAGATTCATCATATATGGGATAAGATCTTGTTGCCACCCCCCCCGTTTCTGTTGAACCGTAAATATCTATAATTTTCAGACCCGTTTTGTCATGAAAATATTTAGCGTCCTCTTCTCGCAATGTTCCAGCTGATGAGAATGCCATTCTAAGATTATATCTTTTCAAATCATTTATCTTCATAACCCGGTAACACGGAGGTACACCGACTAGAATAGTTGCTTTATGCTGCTGGGCAGCTCGGACGATCTCTCTTGGGAAACTGAAGATGCCTTCGATTACACTAGATGAACACACAAGAGGAATTAATATGGAGAAAAGTAGACCGTATATATGCTGAGGAGGGACCGTTGACAAGAAAATATCATTTCTGTCTATGCCAAATTTCTTCGATAGGAACCAAGCTTCTCCTAACAGATTTCGCAGTGTCTTAACCCATACACGTGGCTTTCCTGTCGATCCACCGGTAAACAGCATGAGAAATGGATCATCCAAATCGATCAAGCGTTCGAAACTCGTGGAAATTGAGTATAACATTGAGGGTGTAAAGACTGAATAGCCCCGAGGGAGTCCACTGAGACGATCGGCAAGCAATACTGTTGGGGACAGGACGTTACAGACCTCCTCAATAATCTGTCTGGAAAACATATAGGGCAAAACGAGGAGAGGACCCCCGGCAAGGGAGGCAATTATAGAGGCGGCGATAAGGGTTTTATTATCCGTGCATAGACAAGCTAAACCACGGTCATTACCCGAAGAGAGATTAAGGCCCTTTATCCCTGCAGCAAGCCGATAAATTTTTTCATAGCTACATTTTTCTACAATAAATTCTGTACGGGGATCTGGTGGAGAGAGGAGAAAATCGAAATCACATTCCGATTCGCCGATATATCTTGATGCAACAGTACGTATTTTCATATTGAGGAAAAATTTATTTCTCCTCCCAGTTATGCGAAGGGGCCTTTCTCAACGGCTTGCAAGCCTAATAAGTCCCTTGACTTCCTTGATCCTTTATTATTTATCATTAGCACATTTTGGTTTATTTAAGCAACCAGAAAAATAGGTGATTATATA
>JBEKJA010000316.1:0-3991 GCA_050011475.1 Syntrophales bacterium | reverse complement strand
AGTGAAGATACACGATGGTGAAGAAGATCAGCGCAATATAAAAGGAACGACGACCCCGCGGGAAGAGGATATCCTTCAGGAGAAGGGAATTCAATTCATCAAGATTCCGATCCCGAAATTTGACAGTTGAAGGGTACACATTGGATGTCCATGTTGAAGGCGAATACATTCGGTAGTGTTCTCGATGCCATCGGCAATACCCCTTTGGTTGAAATAACTCACCTGAATCAAAACAGAAAGGTCAGAGTGTACGCCAAGCTTGAGAATTTCAATCCAGGCGGGTCTATAAAGGATCGTGCCGCCTTGTATATGATTAATGGAGCCGAGCAGCGGAGTGAATTAACAAAAGGGAAGATCATTCTTGAAGCTACCAGCGGCAACACGGGTATCGGTTTGTCACTGATCGCCGCAGCCAAAGGCTATAAAGTCTGCCTGGCCATGTCGGAATCCGTAAGTGAGGAGAGAAAAAAGATCCTGCAGGCTATGGGTGCGGAACTCATTTTCACCCCTGCCAACCTGGGGACAGACGGCGCTATTGAGCACGTATACCAGATGCTCCGCGAGAATCCGGAGAAATATTACGGGACAGACCAGTACAATAATGTGGACAACACGATGGCGCATTATCATGGCACTGCCATGGAAATCTGGGAGCAGACCCGGGGGACCGTGACAATGGTGGTCGCCGCTCTTGGAACAACGGGGACGGCGATGGGACTTGCAATGCGCCTGAAAGAACTCAATCCTGCCGTTAAAATGATCGGAGTGGAACCTTACCTCCAGCATCGGATTCAGGGATTGAAAAATATGCGGGAATCCTACCGGCCCGGCATCTTCGATAAGAACCGCCTGGATGAGAAGATCAATATCCTTGACGGAGATGCCTTCGAGACGGCGCGCAGGCTTGCTAGGGAGGAAGGGCTTCTTGTCGGGATGAGTTCGGGAGCGGCTATGCATGTTGCACTCCAGAAAGCTGAGGAGATGGGGGAAGGTGTCATAGTGGTGATCTTTCCGGACAGCGGAGAGAGATACCTCAGCACAGAGCTCTTTCTCGACAAAACACAGACGACGCTGCGGTTCTATAACTCGCTGACGCGCAGGAAAGAATTCTTCAAGCCGATAAATCCCGAAGAAGTACTTATGCACTCATGCGGACCAACGGTTCACGACATTCCGCATCTGGGAAGCTACCGCCGTTTCGTCATTTCCGATCTTATCCGGCGGTACCTTGAATTCAAAGGGTACCATGTTCGGCATATCATGAATATTATCGATCTTGCTGACCGCTCCATCCAGGGGGCCGAGAAAGCCGGAATAGATGTGGGACCCTATACACAGCGGTATATGGAGGCATTTTTCAAGGATCTTGAGCGTCTTCGAATACGAAGAGATGCATCGTATCCCAGGGCTAGCGAGAATGTTGATGCAATGGTGCGCTTGGTCGAAAGGCTTGTGGAACGGGGCTTTGCGTATGAGAAGCTTCGATCGGTCTATTTCGACATTTCAAAACTCGAAGGCTATGGCAGCCTGACGTACCTCGACCTGAAAAAAATTAAGCCCGGCCGCACAGTTGACCTGGATGATTACGAAAAGGACAGTCCGGTGGATTTTACCCTTTTAAAACGATCCACACTCAGTGAACTAAAGCAAGGGATATACTTTCAGACCAAGTGGGGAAGCACCAGGCCAAGCTGGCATTTGGAATGTGCCGCTGTTGCCATGGCATACCTTGCCGATACTTTCGATATCCATGCAAGCGGTGCCGATATTGTATTTCCCCACTGTGATAATGTTATGGCAATCGGGCGGGCGGCAACAGGGAAAGCCATGGCCAATTATTGGGTGAACACGGAAGTTGTGCTGGTAAATGGGAAAAAGATGTCCCGGTCGCTTAAAAATACCTCGACCCTGGATGACCTTGAGAAAATTGGATATGGGGGCAGGGAGATACGGTTCCTTCTCCTGAATTGCCACTATCGCAAGCCGTTGAGCTTCTCTCATGAATCTCTGGATATGGCGCAGCATACCATTCAAAGACTTGACAGCTTCATACATAATCTTATCCATGGTAGGACCGGGGCTGGTGATTCTGAGACGGATCAGGCCATCTACGATTTGCATGAAGGGTTCACGTCGGCAATGGATGATGACTTGAATATATCCGGCGCATTGGCGGTCCTGTTCAATGGTGTAAAAAAGCTGAATATATGCCTGTCAAAAGGAGAAATCAGCGAAAAGCAGCGGGATCAGATCATCAATACCCTCAGGAAAATAGACTCGGTCTTAAATATCATGACCTTTGAGGGTATGAACCTGGATGAAAAAGCACACCGATTGATAGGACAGCGTGACCGTCTCAGGAAGATCGGCCAATGGCAGGAGGCGGATGACATTCGGGAGGAGCTTATGGTATTGGGGATCGAAGTGTCGGATACCCAGGATGGGACTATATGGCGATTAAGATCGTGATTTGATGGGGTATGGTCATGGATAAAACACCTATCCGTAAAGCGGTTATTGCGGGCTCCTGGTATCCTGGTCAGCCAACTGTGTTGCGCAAAACGATTGAAGAATTCCTGGCAGGCGTTCCAAAACAAACCCAGCCCGGGAATCTTTATGGAATCGTAGTACCGCATGCAGGATATGCATACTCCGGACAGGTAGCGGCCTATGCATACCAGATGGTGAAGGGGAGGCGATATGATGCAGTCATTGTCATCAGTCCGTCTCATAGGCAGTATTTCCAGGGTGTTTCCGTTTATGATCGCGGGGGGTATGAAACTCCACTCGGTATGGTTCCTGTGGCAGAAGATCTTGCATCCGGATTGATTAAACAAAGTCGTATTATCCATGCATTGTTTTCTGTTCATACATATGAGCACGCGCTGGAAATCCAGCTTCCATTCCTTCAAGAGGTGCTCGGGTCTTTTTTGCTTGTACCTGTCATGATGGGAGACCAGGATGCTCAGACCTGTTCGATCCTGGCGGAAGCGATCGATACTGTCGCGAAAGGCAAGAAAGTCCTCATTGTGGGGAGCTCCGATCTGTCCCACTTTCACAGCTACGATCAGGCAGTAGGTCTTGATCGCCTTTTCCTGGAGAAGATGCAAAAAATGGATGAAACGGCCCTGCTGAAGGATCTTGAAGCCGGCAAAACTGAAGCATGCGGCGGCGGACCGGCGGTGGTAACCATGAAATCGGCCCGGTATGCAGGAGCTAATAGGTCTCTTGTTTTAAAATATGCAAATTCCGGAGATGTGACAGGAGATAAGGATAGGGTTGTCGGATACGCATCCATTGCCTTTTGTGCAGATTGAGGAGGTGCCATCATGGGGTTGACAGAGGAAGAGAAAAAGTCTCTTTTGAAACTGGCTAAATCAACAGTCGAGTCGAAGCTTACAAACTGCGAATTATATCAACCCCCTATCACCTCACCTTTAAAGGAAAAAAGGGGGCTCTTTGTAACGATCAAGGAAAAAGGACAACTTAGAGGATGCATCGGATATATCCAGGAAGTACGGCCGCTGTGTGAAGCTGTTTCGGAAATGGCCGGGGCGGCGGCTTTTCGCGATCCGAGGTTTTCACCGGTTTGCAAGGAAGAGATCCCATCATTATCCTACGAAATTTCAGTTCTTACTCCCATGAAAGAGATTACCGGCGTCGAGGAGATTGAAATTGGCGTGCACGGATTATATATTTCAAAAGGGTATCATTCGGGACTTCTTCTTCCTCAAGTAGCAACCGAGTATCATTGGGACCCGCTTACATTTCTTGAACAGACGTGCTATAAAGCAGGACTGCCTGCCGATGCCTGGAAAGACGAGGACACAAAAGTATTTGTTTTCTCAGCCGATGTTTTCAGTGAGGAATCATGCTGAAAACCGGCCTGTAATATTCATTTTATTACAAAAAAGTTCTTGACAAAAATAATCATTAAAATTAGGTTCTCAAATTCGCATCTTTATGTGAAGGACCTCCAGGGGCCCGATCG
>JBEKJA010000315.1:0-4840 GCA_050011475.1 Syntrophales bacterium | reverse complement strand
AGTGGAAGCCAGGAGGTCATCACAACTGTTGACTGGGCTCCCCGTGTGGACATTTCCGAGACCGACAAAGAGTTCACGATCAAGGCTGAGATTCCCGATGTCAAGAAAGACGATGTGAAGGTCAGTATAGACAAGGGAGTCCTGACAATCAAGGGCGAGAAAAAACTGGAAAAGGAGGAGAAAGGGAAAAAGTTTCATCGAGTCGAGTGTCAATACGGGAGCTTCACCCGTAGCTTCACGTTGCCTGATAATGTCGATGAAAGCGCGATTAAGGCTTCTTTCAAGGATGGCGTACTGAATGTCCAGATTCAGAAAGCTGAGAAGGTGAAGCCGAAAGCCATCGAGGTCAAAGTGGCGTAATAGAAAAGCTCCGACACGATCATAGACTGCAGTTCAGGTGGAGGGTCGGCTCCACACAGTTATCAAGGAAGGAACTACAATGAAGACCGATATAGAATTGAGAAATGATGTTCAAAACGAACTCAAGTGGACGCAAGTCTTAAATTCCGCAAAAATCGGGGTTGGTGTGAAGGACGGCGTGGTGATGCTCAGTGGCTATGTGGATAGCTGGGGTGAGAAGCGAGAGGCCGAGAGCGCTGCCAAACGAGTCTCTGGCGTTAAAGCCGTGGCTGACGAGATCAAAGTCAAACTACCTGGCAGCAGCGAACGATCTGACGTAGATATCGCGCGGGCAGCAGAGAACGCATTTTTATGGCATGTCTGGGTACCTAAGGACCGCATCAAGGTAACCGTCGAGCATGGTTGGATCACCTTGGAAGGCCAGGTCGACATGATTTATCAGAAGGAGGCTACTGAGAGGGCAGTGCATCACTTAACCGGTGTGAAAGGCAAAGATCGAAGCAGCGTTCAAGCGCCATGCGGCCATTGATGCAGGGCGGATCAAAGTGACGGCCACAGGCTCCAAAGTCACTTTAACCGGTAGCGTTCGTTCCTGGGCGGAGCGAGAATATGCCGGTCGGGCTGCCAGGTGGTTGCCGGGCGTCTCCGAAGTCGAAAATAAAATCACGGTCGAGGTTTGAGGATGGTTCTCAAGTTTTTGAATTGGGAGGAAGCAGGTCCGGTGTGTGTATAGCGTTGCAAAGGAAATTCGAGTTTCTCCAGATCAGGAAGAGAAGGTCCTGGCTCTGTTCAAGGATGAGGATCTAACTCTTACCGAGGCCAAGGCAGTAAAACTGTATTCTGATTGTCAATATTTGATCCGTAATATTAGTATCTGAGGAAGATTTGATGGTAAAATATTTCTATGTACTAAAAAGCAAGGAGGTCTGTACCGCCAGTGACTGGAATTGCAGCACCTGTGATATAGGAAGCGGCAGGTGTGGAGAGAAATACAATGACGTCTGCTATTTCCTGCGGTGTTCCCAATCTTCCCAGGACTGATAGTTTCCTTATGAGTTCAAGAGTCTCATTGTCATATAGTTTGACAGCCATTACACTGCACACCATCCTTAGTTATGATCACCTCATAAGTCATGCCATGCCACTCACGCAACAGCCGTGTTCCGGGTTTAATGCTGATAACAGGCAATATCTGCTGTCGGGATGCATTGTCTTCAACAGCCTTCTCCAGAAAGCGGCGAGTGGCTGGTTTCAGCCCGCCCACTGCCTGTTCCTGCATGCGGTGAGAGATGGCATGCATCAGAAAATTATTCCGGACTCCGACCGGTGGCTCTGTGCCATATAGAGTCTGCCATTTTTCTATTAGTGCTCTGCGGACAAGAGCGGGAAGGTCTGCCAGTTCATTGGCCAGCTTTCTCGCATTGAGGGATAAACGATGCTTCATATGTTCAGGCAGCGATGCGATAAACTCGCCCGCGCTCTTCTTTTTCAGAAGCGATGGAGAGTCCCAGCCGCTTTTTCAATACGCCGGACATCACTCCGCGGACACTATGCCGTTGCCAGCTGGTTACTTTAGCCATTTCATCGATCGTGGCACCGCTAGGACGCTCCAGCAGCTTAATCAGCGTCGCCTGTTTGGACTCTCCTCGTATTTTGTTTTTTGCATCGGGAATTTTCTTATCGGATTCAAAATGCCGCTTCCGGGTGGGTTTACTCCGCTTCACATTTTTCTTACTTTTTTGGGTATTTGCCATGATTGGTCTCCTTCGTTATATAAGAACGGCATTATTGCCGTTCGCAAGGACACCAACGCTCTGTTCGCTCAAAGAATCCAGTCCTTTCTGGTAAAATCTGGTGCAAAAATGTCACAAATCACTACAATTGCTGTAAAAGCTTTATTTTTGTTAATTTTTCTGGATCATCCGGTTCTTGTGTACTTGCCTCAGATATCTTTCTTCCTGAAAGCGATTTTCTGTCATTCACTTACACCAAACGATGTTTCAAACAGAAATAATCAAAAAAATAAAGAACTCGAACTTAACATATGGTAAAATACCAGGTGGGGATTACTTAAAACATTTACATTGTACTTGGCACCACCTTAGTAGTTTTTCCTCAAATTAGAGGGGACAAGTATGGCGAAGAATTATTATGCAATTTTGGGAATCTCCTCCGGTGCAAAAGCCAACGAAGTTAGAGCGTCATACCGTCGCCTCGTAAAAGAATTCTATCCAGACCATTACTCAGGTGGGAGTGAAATATTTCAGCAAATTCAGGAAGCTTACTCTGTATTAAGTGATGACCGGAAAAGGCGACAATACGATCAACAGTTAATAAATGCAAAAGCGGATGAGTTTGTAAGACAAAGATCTTATCCAGGGCCAGAGCCTCTTATTCCTGAGAAAAAACCGGATTATTTCGGCGATCTCTCACTTGTAAGGTCATTTCAGACTTTTGTACCATCATTCGATGAAATCTTTGATTGGTTGTGGGCCAATTTCTCCGATCTTAATCAGCCCAAATCAAGACGGGTACAAAATCTAACACTCGAGATCGTCTTGACAAATGAACAGGCGCTTCTTGGTGGAAACGCAAAGGTCATGGTTCCAGCTAGAGCCAAGTGCCCGACATGTCGTGGTTATGGAGTTGTGGGGTCTTATGAGTGCTCTCGCTGTGCCGGTGAAGGTGCCATTATAGGAGAAATACCGATTTTAGTGGCATTTCCACCAGGTCTAATACGAGATCATGCGGTTACGATCCCCTTAGAAAGATTCGGCATAAGGAATATTTATTTAACAGTACTTTTCCGTATATCAGAAATATAGGCTTTTTAAGTAAAAGTCCCCGACCCTTTAACCCTGCATGAAGGTATTATGCACTGATCATGAGACCCCGTTTCTTAAAAGAAAGTGGGTTTTTTTGTTTCTATAAGGTTTATTAAAATGAGGTGCAGCATATGAACATGAAAAAAATTGGGTTTTTGGTTTTTGGGATAGGTTTGATAATTATTATAGGTGCTATGATTTATGCTATACTGATAAAAGAGATTCCGGGAATAGATATTACAGAGTTAGTCCGTATCATAATGCGGGATGAGGTACGAAGAGATACAGCAATGAAAATTACATTTCTTGGTATAGGGATTGCTTTTGTTGGAGTACTCTTAGCGTTTTCTAAAAAAAGGGAATAATAACGGTAGTAAAGGATCATGTATCATTCTTCCAAATTTCTTTTTATTCGTGTTGTGGATGTAGGTTCGGCTATCTTGGCTGATAAGATAAATTGAAGATAAAGGAGGAAGAGATTTATGGACGGTATAAAGTTTGCTTCCGTCAATGCAGGGGATAAACTGCCGCCTGTCTCTCGTAGTGTTACCCAGGAAACATTCTGGAAATTCTCAGTGGCCTCTCTCGACTATAACCCTGTTCATAACGATCCAGAATGGGTAAAAACTGCACAACCTTTCGGCATTCCGGAAACGGTAGGCCATGGGATGATGACTATTTCATTCATGATGTCAGTTGTATCAAACTGGGCTTATTCTTCGATGTTGAAAATACGTAACAGTGATTCAAAGCTGATATTTCCGGTTCTGGCCGGTTGGACCGTAACGTGCACGGGTTTCATTTCTGAAAAGCACATCATATGCTCCGGGAAAAATTATGTTGTGATAGACCTTGAGGCAAGAAATCAGGATGGCAGGCTGCTTGGCATATGCAAATCTGAGGTAGTGTTCCCTGATTGACAGGATAAAAATGAAGGAGAGATATTATGAACAAGGACTTTTTCTCCAGGTATATCCGAACCGAGAAACAGAAGCAGTTTGATACAGATTTTTTCAAGAATGCCGAGAGCTATGAAGTATGGGATGAAATTGATTTTTCAAATCTGACCGAGGTTGAAGGAGAGCAGGAATTTGAAATCAAGGCTGAAGATATGAAATATTTTGCTGAGGCAGTCATGGATGATAATCCATTGCTAATGGATGAGGAATACGCGAAAAGCTCTCCATATGGTCAATTGATGGCTCATCCGGTTTTTGTGACGCAGATAATATTCTGGTGTATAGGGACAAAGGGCCGGGGCAACTGGATCCGGACTCCCGGTGCAAGAAACCCGGGTCAGCGGATTGAGATATATGAAGATTTTAACGTTGGTGAGGTGATCCACATTAAGATGAAACCCTATGACCGTTATATCAAGAGGGGCAAATACTATCTCAGGTATCAAATCGACTTATATAATCAGGATCATGTAATAAAAGCTACAGCAATTGGCACGCTGATACTGCCAAAAAGCAGGAATGATATCAGGAAGTTTCTTAATGGATTAAGAGGTCTCGATGTCTGATCAATAGTTCCTGTGATCAATATTACGTGCGCATCATAATAGTAGGAATAATTAACCGCAGAATGATGAGAGCATAACAGGCAAAAAGATGATCGGTTGGACTGAATATATAAAAATATTTACAGCCCTA
>JBEKJA010000314.1:0-4001 GCA_050011475.1 Syntrophales bacterium | reverse complement strand
CCAGCCTGCAGAAACGGGAATGATTCGGAAAATAATCCTTGAACTCTCGGCCCCGCTGGAGACGGCAGTTCATGGCATCAATAGGTGTGTTCATGACGCATGGAACAGGTACGTATTTCTCATTGGCCTGGGTGATGAGAACCATCACCTGCGGGAGCAAAATGATCTCCTGAAGCAGCGCATCATTCAGTATCAGGAAGCATACATGGAAGCGGCCCGACTGCGGAGACTGCTTGAACTGAAAAACCAGCTTAATCTCTTAACAGCTGCTGCAGGTATTATTGGAACTGACCGGACCTCCATTTTCAGGACGGTTCTGATCGATAAAGGAACAATCCAGGGGTTGCAGTCTGGATTGGCGGTAGTCTCCGATGCGGGAGTCATAGGAAGAATCATGGATGTTTCCTGGAATGTATCCAGGGTTCTGCTGATCATTGATGAAAACAGCAATGTAGATGCTCTGGTGCAGGGAAGCCGCGCCCAGGGTATTCTTCAAGGAGGCGGATCCAGGGCCTGTTCGCTGAAATACGTATCCATAACTGAAGATGTTCGCCCCGGTATGGCTGTCATTACATCAGGTATCGGGGGGGTCTTTCCAAAAGGACTTCTCCTTGGCGTTGTTACAAAAGTCAGCAAAAAGGAAGGTGGCCTCTTCCAGGCAGTTGATGTCGCGCCAGCCATTGATTTTGGCAAGTTGGAAGAAGTCCTCGTACTCTTGGAGTCCGGGCAGGATATGAGTCAGAAATCCGGGAGGAATGAGAAGTGAAATTATTTCTCCTGTTTGTTCCACTTTCTTTTTTTCTCGCAGTATTGCAGTCCATCGTACCCGATCTTCTATTCTTTAGCGGTATTGGATTTGAAATATCACTTATTCTTGTCATCTATCAAGGATTTCATTTTGAACCTCTGAAGGGTGGGCTGCTGAGTTTCATATTGGGGTTTCTTGTAGATACGATGTCCGGCGCCCCAACGGGCCTGTATATGTTCCTGTATGTATGCCTGTTCAGCATGACAACCCTGATCGCTCGGGCATTTCAAGCGGACAGGCCGATTTTCATAGCGTTTTATACATTTGTTTGCGCCCTGTTTGAAGGGATTCTGATTGTTGCCTTCTATGAATTCATACCGGAGATTCATATTGGGCATCTAATTCCCACGGTATTTATGCCGCAGGCTGTTTTATTGGCCGTGTCAGCCCCCTTTTTTTTCAAAGGATTCAGGTGGATCGAGGAAAGCGTTCATGCCAGGGATACGTAGCCGTTTAAAAGAGCATGAACCCGCCGATTTCCGGAATCGGTTCCGGATGATATTCATACTTATGGCTATCATGCTTTCCATATTGATTATCCGGATCTGGTTTCTTCAGGTTATCAAGGGTAATGAATACAGGCAGCGATCCGAAGGAAATAGCGTCCGGCTTCGCATGATCAGGCCGCTGCGCGGTTTGATCATGGATAGGAATGGGGTTGTGCTGGTTGATAATCAGCCGTCATTTGATTTGCTGTATCTGCCCAACCGTCCCCGGAATTTGCATGAAGTATCAATGAAACTGGAAGAGATCTATAAACAAAACGGTTTGAATTTTTCCACGGATCTCTCTCTCGATCAAACGGCGCGCCCTTCCGTTCCTGTCCGACTTGACAGAAATATTACCCGTGAAGAGATGGCAGTCGTGGAAACCCATGCGCTGGATTTACCAGGGGTCATAATAGAACTTACACCTGTGCGCAAGTATATATATGATGAAATGTTTGCGACCGTCGTTGGTTATACCGGGGAAGTCAGTCAGGAGGATCTCGATAAGGATTCTGCCAATGAACTTTCCATGGGAGATTTCATAGGGAAATACGGGCTTGAAAAAAGCTTTGACAGTTACCTCAAGGGCAGGAACGGTACCGAGCAGGTCGAAGTCAATGTTGCGGGCAGGGAAGTAAAAGTACTGGGAAGCGTCAAACCCATACCTGGTTACAATCTTGTACTGACCATTGATTCCCGCCTCCAGAAGCTTGTATGGGAGGCACTTGCCGGGCGTTCCGGGGCCGTGGTGGCCATGGATGTCCGCAACGGGGCTGTCCTTGCCATGGTCAGCTCCCCTACATTTAATCCGAATCTGTTCACTACCGGGATTTCCTTTGAAGCCTGGGAAAGGCTGTCCGATGACCCCCTGCATCCCATGGAGGACAGGACACTTTCCGGCGCTTTCCCTCCTGGATCAACCTATAAAGTGGTAGTTGCCGCCGCCGCTCTTGAAATGGGATTGGTCACGTCATCCACAAAGTTTTTCTGCAACGGCCATTTCGAATTGGGAAATTCAACATTTAGATGCTGGCGGGAGGGCGGTCATGGAATGGTGGATCTTCACCGGGCCATAGTTGAGTCGTGCGACGTATATTTCTATAATCTGGGCAGGATCATCGGAGTTGATGCACTCGCCTGGTATGCCCGTGGTTTCGGATTCGGGGAGCGAACCGGTATCGAGCTTCCACGGGAGAAAAACGGGTTGATTCCGACGAAAGCCTGGAAGATGTCACGCTTCAAGCAGCCCTGGCAGCAGGGGGAAACCATTTCCCTTGCCATAGGGCAAGGGTTTAATACGGTGACACCGCTTCAGTTGGTATCTGCCTATGCCGCATTGGCCAACGGAGGTACACGCTGGCGGCCCCGGATTGTCGAGCGGGTAGAAACGCCCGACGGGAAGGTATTGAAGTCTTTTGGACCTGAAATGATCGGCCGGCTTCCTGTGCAGAAAAAGAACATTGACATATTGAATGACGGCCTTTGGGGTGTCGTGAATGAAAGCGGTGGAACCGGCTACGCATTGCGCAGGAAGGAAGCGGATATCTGCGGGAAAACAGGAACAGCCCAGGTGATCGGACAACCGAAGGGAGACAAGGCACGTCATCGCAAGGTTATTGGAGACACAAGGGATCATGCATGGTTTGTCTGTTTTGCTCCTTATAAACACCCCGAGATTGCCGTGGTGGTTATCATCGAGCACGGAGGTCATGGAGGTGCCGCAGCCGCACCGGTTGCCCGGAAAATCATTGACGATTATTTCGAGTGGAGACGGCCATGAAAATAGATCGCCGGTTGCTTCTGAACTTTGATTGGCCCTTATTGATCATGATTCTCTTTTTATGCTTTATTGGAGAGATGAATATATACAGTGCGGGATTCAGTCTCGCCGGAAAATCTCAGATCCCCCTGTATATCAAGCAGCTTCAATGGATCGGGCTGGGTCTGATTTTTATGGTTCTTGCCTTCTCCATAGATTACCGTCTGATTAATCGCTATGCGTACCCAATTTATTTTATTTCCGTCGTCATGCTGGTTGGCGTGATTCTTTTCGGACATGCGACCAGGGGTTCCCAAAGATGGATTGCTCTGGGCGGTTTTACCTTCCAGCCTTCGGAGCTGGTGAAACTGACCATGATTCTGGCGTTGGCAAAATATTTTGATGGAAACAAACAGCAGCGGGCATATAGATTGCGTGAGCTCTGGTTCCCCATGCTGCTAGTTTTACCTCCGGTTTTATTGATTCTCAGGCAGCCTGATCTTGGTACGGCAATTATCCTGGCAATTCTGTTATTGTCCTTTCTCATCTTCCTTGGTATCGAAAGGCGTTTTTTAGTCTGGACGGTAGGTATTTTAGCTGTTTCAACGCCAATCGTCTGGCATTTTCTTAAAGATTACCAGAAGGAAAGAATTATGACCCTGTTTAGTCCGGAGCGCGACCCTCTGGGATCGGGGTACCATATCCTTCAATCCATGATTGCTGTCGGCTCCGGCGGATTTATTGGCAAAGGATTTCTCAAAGGTACTCAGACACAACTGAAATTTTTGCCGGAACAGCAGACGGATTTTGTATTTTCCGTGTTTGCAGAAGAATGGGGATTTCTGGGAACCGTCATTCTGATCGCACTATTCCTTGCGAAGATACTCTGGGCATTGAACATTGCGTCCAGAGCAAAGGATTTTTTAGGACTGATGATAGCCTCTGG
>JBEKJA010000313.1:0-4021 GCA_050011475.1 Syntrophales bacterium | reverse complement strand
AGGAAACTGCCTACGCTGCTGCATACGATCTTTTCAAGGATGGAAAATATGATCGTGCCCGAACGTATTTCCAGAATTACTTGAAAAAATATCCCGATTCCCAATATGCGGATAGTGCACAGTTCTGGATAGGAGAATGTTATTTTTCCGAAGAAAAGTATGACAAGGCAATTCTGGAGTACGACAAGGTTGTAAAAAACTACCCTGAGAGTAATAAAACCTCTCAGGCACTTCTCAAACAGGGCCTCGCCTTTAAACTCTATGGAGATAAGACGAGCGCCCGCTTGCTTTTTCAGCAGGTTATAAAAAACTACCCCAATACAAGCCAGGAACGTACAGCTAGAACCTACCTTCTTGAATTAAAATCAACACGTTAAAAAGTATAAACATTGTAATCATATCAAACTTCAACATCGAGTAGTCTTCAGTCAAAATTGGCTGGAGATTTACGATTGAAAGTGTGAAAATTTTTTATTTGCTATGGAATCTATTTAGTACAGGAAGTAACAAATTTTGATGTTTATTTAAAATCTACCAAACCTTGTAAAACCTTTGGAATTAAACCTTTTAAATTAAGCTGTTTAAATGATATACATTAAATAGATATTCGATTCGATGAGCAGAACCAGAATATCAGTAAAGTTATTTTATAACCGCTGAGAAAGAACCCTATCAGCTAGTATAAGCCCTAACCTGAATTGAAAAAGGAGGTCGTTTAGAATGAAACGTTTAATTTTATTTGCCATTGGTTTTGTGTTCTTGTTTACAATATCAGTTTTTGCACAGACCACAGCAACAACAACTGAGGGAATGAAAGCACCTGCAAAGCAGGGAACAAAAGCAGCTGCAAAGAAGAAGGCTACGAAAAAGAAAGTAGCTGTAAAGAAGAAGGCTACGGCAAAGAAAGCAGCGGCAAAGAAAGCAGCTGCAGAGAAGGAGGCTATGGATACAAAAGCAGCCGTAGAAGAAAAGGCTGCGGATATTAAAGCAGCAACAGAGGGAAAAGCTGCAGATACAAAAGAAGCCGCAGAGAGGACAACTAACGAAATGAAAGGGGTTATGGAGGTTAAGTAAACTACATCACCGAATTCTTAGAGATTGAAGCACTTTATCTAGCCCATTTTATATTAAAAAGTTCCTTACTTTTTCAAAGATTCTTGCTTCAGTTGTATCGTCTTAGCGCATTGACCGCGGCCTTCCGGACCTTACGGGAATAGCCTTTTACATTTAAGAATCTCGGCTTGGATATGCTCTTCAGTGTTTGCATCGCCTCCGGGGAACCGATACTGCCAAGAGCCTTGCAGATTTTCTCTTCAAGTAAAATTCTGGTCTCTGATGACCTCAAGGGGCTTGCCTTCAGAAGAGCCAGCAGCGGAGCAACAGCCTCTTGATATCGCAGGGAACCCAGTGACTCCACAATGCCGATTTTTATGTCGTCATTCACCTCCGCAAGAACAGGCAGAAGCAACCTTCCCCGGTGCACTCCTCCGATTCTGTTGATGCTTTTGATGGCTTCCTGCCGTAGCTGTACATTATCATCCTCCATTAATGGCACGAGAATATTAGCGTCATCTTCGCTACCAATCCTCCCCAGCAAGTACACGAGATTACGCTTGAAGTACCATGGCTCATCAGTCTTGAGCTTTTCCGTGATGAAATTTATCGCTACTGGTCCACTTTCAATGATCACCTCCATGATACGTACTCGCTCATTACTGCCGGGTTCTTTCTTGAGCGCTTCCAGCAGAATGGGGAGGGACCCTTTTCCAATCCGTGATAAAACTTTTCCTGCCTCTTTCTCACGATTATTGCTGCGCGATGTAAATTCATTTAATAGTAATTGTAGGACTTCTTTCGAGGCAATATCCTGAATTGCTTGCATGACAACAGTCTGGATTTGATCATTTTTTTCAATTTTTCCGGAGTCTATCAGATAATAGATATCGAGAATGGTCAGGCTCTCTGAAAACTGGCCCTTTTTGATGAACGTTTCCGCCAAATTTTTCAAGTTCTGACAGAACTTCTCATAGGCAGGGGTAAATGATGTTTCCAGCTCTATCCACATGATGAGTTTTTTGTGGGACTTTTCTATGAAATCAGAACGTTCTTCTTCATTGAAATGATCAACGATTTCCCAGAGGGCTTCAGCCGCTTTAACTCTTAACTCGCTATGACTGCTGAGGAGGCATTCGATCAGATTATCCATGACTCCCGACACGGTTTCCTGATCCCCAAGTGATTTGAGTCGCCTTACGGTTTCAGGCAGATTATTCAGGACCGTATCTTCAAAGGCTGCTTCCTTTCCCCCTGCCAAAAAGGGAAGTATTTCTCCCTGAAGATTGTGAATCTCCTTTTCTCGTTCCGCTTTCTCTTGTGCGGCTTTTTCTTCATCCCGGCGCTTAAACTGCTTTCCCTTTTCCGTTTCCATCAGTCGCTGGTATGCCTGATCCATCGATTCTTTTTCAGCAGTATGGACTTTCGCAGCATCAGACCGATTCCTTGAATCGAACTGCCGGGCAATTTGCTCAAATTTTCCATCATCCATTGAACTGACAATGTCATCGAAGAGGTGACCCCCAAATAAGTTATCGATCCGTTGCATCAGTACTGATCCGACAAAATTCTCATCCATACCTACGATGGAACGGCTGACTAGCGTAGAGAGTTTATCTTGATCCATTTTATCGGTAATCCTATTCAGGATTCTCATCATCATCATGGTATTTTCGGTCAAAATATTGTCCGGAACCATGCCTCGCTGGGTCGCTATTTTTTCTATTCCGGACTGGAAGACCTTGGCAACCCATTCAGGATCTTTTGCTTTTTCCTTAATTTGTTTGGGATCAATTTGTAGATCGGGATTTTCACCAAGCATGTATTCGACGATCTGATCATCTGTAATATTAAGATCGGCAATGATTTGCTGGTCCTTGCCCTTCGCAACATAGATTGTTTCATTCAGAAAGATATGGTGGAGATTCCTGTCGGCAGCTATCTTTGATATACCCCCTTCAATTTTGGCTTCTTCCGGTTTTTGAACCATGATCTCTATGAAAGTTATTAGCTCCGATACCTCCAACCCCTTATTGAATGTGACACTTTTTATGCTGTGATTATGGAGCATCTCCAGAAACGCCGTCACCTGAGGTTTTTCCTGATCTTTTTGGCTTAAAGGATCCCCATTTACGATGAGGTTCCTTTCTGATACGCCAAAGATCACAGAATCTACCATCTCAAAGGTCGCTTCGAAGGCCTTCTGGAGCCGCTCGATAGTATTGTGGATCATGACACTACCGGGAGGATAAAGGCGGAAGGTGACGAATGCCGTGTTCAGAATGAACATCGTATCCAGCACCTTTTGGTTTATATTACTGTCTACCATTCCCTCGAAACCTTACTTTCATTCACATAGAACCATATGTCGCTGTCATGCTTGAATGAAAATTTACATCCTTTAAAATTCCCTACAACCCAGCGAACCACTACTTCTTTCTGAATCTCGGTACGATCAGGGTTATCCAATCTAAAGATCAATGTAATCAGGTCATTGTGATTAAGATCATGTCCATCAGAGACACTTACACACACATCGATAAATCTACGACAGTTGTTTTCTCTATTTTTTCAAAAACGCCTTGAGAAGAAGGCTTGTAATAATAGCCTACAAGATTTGTTTCCCTCCGTAAAAGTCTTCTTTTCCCCTTGCTGTATTCACTCATAAACAATGCCCCTAAATAGTGCTTTCTTACTGGTTATGAAGATGTAATAAATTAAAATCAGCTGTTGGCTCTCATGAATCAATTAATCACTCCCTGAGAGTGTTTCGTGGGTGCCATGAATGTGATAAAGGCATTTCTTAAAGTGCTTGACAACTTCAGGATCAAACTCTGTTTCGGTACTCCCCTCTAACACTTCCAATGCTTTCCAGGGCGGCATGCTAGAGCGATACGGGCGATCGGTGGTCATGGCATCGTAAGCATCAGCAACAGCTATAATGCGCGCCCCCAGAGGCACAGTGTTA
>JBEKJA010000312.1:0-4022 GCA_050011475.1 Syntrophales bacterium | reverse complement strand
GGAATGTGCCATGGCCATGGTATTCTGGTGCTGTCCAACGGTTCAACATATGAAGGTGAATGGGAAGCAAACAACATGGTAGGAGAGGGTATTCTAACGTCTTCAGAAGGTGACCGGTTCAGGGGAATATGGGAGGTAGATAATTTCAAGATACTTGAGGTACTGTAAAAGCAAACATAAAGGGTATTATGGCAACTAAGAAGCCTTTCGGATTCGATCTATCTTCCGGCTCTGATTCCAGTCGTTATAATTGTTCTTGTTGCATATTAGCTGATTCGGGATTAGTGAGTCACTATAGGATCCTTTTTGAGTAGGAGAAACACAGCCAGTTTGTAGATTTCTGACTATAATAACTTGCAGTGAATATTACAGATGTTTCAATTCCGGCAATTTTATTCTTTTGGGCTAAAGTATACTTTTTGATCTCTCATTTTCAACTCGTAATCGTTAGCTTCTTACAAGCCTATTGCTGAGGATTTGTAGGAGAAACACGTAACTCCTTCCTGAAAGAGTGTGGCTGATTATTTCTCTCAACATGCAAGTTTTCTATTAGTAATCAAAGAGAAGCTGGTTCGCTCTTCTTGTATGATCTGGTTTATAATTTAACTTGTTCTACAACTAAAGTAGTAGTACATTTAAATGTGAAGGAGACGACCATGTCTGAGAAAGAACTCATCACTTTGGCCATCATCGACCATGATAAGGACTTTTTCGAAAATAGTTTAACTTTGCTACGATAAGCAAAGGACATTGAGGTTTGCGTAGCCGCTCTGCGGCCGGATATTGGCAAACAAGCCCCTATTTCCCAAGAGGTTGCCAATAACATTTGCAAATGCCAGCCTAACGTTTTTATCAACAGTCATATGATTATGAGGGAAGCATTAGCAAAGGATTTTAATACCATAATGAAGATCCGTGCCAATATTCCTCATACCCGGACCGTGATCACCTTTGATCAGTATGACGATGAAACGGTTCTGATAGCAATTCGAGAGGGGACTCGCGGGTTTTATCTGAGAAACTCAGAACCTTCACAGATCGTATCCTGTGTAAGAGCTATTGCCAGGGGGGGAGTCTGGATGGAGGCTCATCTTATCGGACGCGCTGTTGAGGAGTTCTCAAAACTCTATAAACATGTGGAAAGTCTTCATCCTCCCACCAAGATTCATGACGCTCGGTTATCACTTCTGAGCCACCGTGAGATGGAAGTCCTGGGACTTATTTCAAAGAGCTACACCAATATGGCTATTGGGGAAACGCTTTTCATCAGCGGAAAAACCGTTAAGACCCACATCAAGAACATCTTCGAAAAGTTCGGGGTAAGGAATAGAGTTGAGGCCACCTTTGTCTTTATAAGAAGTGGTTTAAATCACTGAGACTAAAGCCAATTTTAGGTTACATCTGTCGTCATTATAATCTGTTTATGGCACCTAAACCAGATAGGTAATTTATAGGGAGATATTTAGTATTGCGTTATCTAATATGAAGTGTAACATATAAATTAAGAGGTTCTTTTTTTCATCGCGATAGACACACCCATCTGACCGGTGACAGAACTGTCTCACCCTCCCAACAACGTCCATCCTCCATATCGACGTGGTGGGTGGACTTCAGTATGGCTAAATAGGTCTAAGCCATTGTTGTCAAGGAAGCCGTTATGGGTTGCTTGGAAGAGGTGAAAAGAAAATTTAAAAACTAACCCGATTTGGTAGGCGGGTTTTATTGACCATGGTATTTACCATGGTAGGGCAGGGTCAGAAATGGCTTTGCCTTTTTTATGTATTTCAAGTCGTAATCATCAATATAATCCCTTCGTAAATGGGTATATCTTTTTCCCACATCCGAAAGAAAAGAAATTCAAAACTGTTCCATTGTTGGCGAAGGACATTGAACTATTTAATGGATTTAAATTGTCATTTCCAGCCATCCCTTTTTCCGTCATGGATATTATCCGAAACAAGACAAAAATCTTGAGAGCAAACAGTTCGGCCATAGGATTTTTTATGCTTGGTGGGAAAAGGGATGCAGCAATTTTGGCATTGTAGGTGCTGATTTGTATAGAGGAACTCGACACTCATTAGCAACATATCGTAATCACAGGATAAGTTGGTATGAGGGATGAAGTGCAATACAACAAAGGGAGCTTTTTACGAGTCAGACCCAATAAAAAACGGGGTACAGGAAACCTTGTCCCCTGCACCCCATTTCTTGGCATGATAAATTCGGTCGAATAATTACTTCGTTTCCGGAGCTGCTTCTGCCGGAGCTGCTTCTTTCTTCTCTTTCTTTTCTGCCTTCTTGGCTTTCTTTGCCTTCTTGGCTTTCTTTGCCTTCTTTACTTCTTTCTTTTCCGCCTTCACGGGGGCCTTTTCCGGTGCTGCTGCCGTTGGGGTCACCGGGGCTGTCGCTGGGGCTGGCTGATCCGCTGCAAACGCGGTTACGGAGAACGCAAACAACATTGCTACTAAAAGAACGACTAAACGCTTCATCTTACCTACCTCCTCTTTTGAATTTTTTATTACTCTCCTCGGTCGAATAACTCGCCGAGAACCTATTTCCCTGTCGGAGCAGCGGAATTTTGTCCACTGACAGCCTTATTTTGGCCACGGATATCCGGGGCTTTTGATTTCTTGATCATCTTGGTTATTCTTGTAACAACGTGCTTACCGTTTTTCTCCACATAATGGACTCTGACCTTGTCTCCACTCTTAATGTCCTGTTCAGGCTTTTCAAGATCAAGCTCCATCATATCCATGTTGCCCTTTACGGTTCGTTCGATCCGAATCATCGAATCGGTTATATTAATGACTTTGCCCGTAAGGGCCATTCTAGTAATCTTTTGTGGAATCGCAGGGGCTATGGTATTTGTCGAACCTTTTACCGGTGTCACCGTTTCAGCGACGACGAAACAAGTTGCCGAAAGTGTGAAAGCTACAATGAGGATCGATAAAAGCTTTCGCATCCAAACCCCCTGTGAATCTATAAAAACACCTTATATAAGCAAGGATTATACCAACAAGATATGAAACGGCTAATCATCATCAACACCTTAAAATTAAAGGATTATTTATTAATGTAATAAGGTTTGATGAATGAAATGACCATGAACATGATGAAATCTTACTCAGGATGTGGGGAGTTTTTCCCCAACAAGATAAATTATAAGACAAAAAATCAGGGCGAATAACTCACTACTTCCTAGTACAGAAGGAGTTCCTAGTTTTTTTTTCAGACAGTTATTCCCGAAGGAGATATATATAGTGGTGAAGGAATCAGATGTCAAACCGGGAGCAGAAAACATATATGGTATTGAATATAATTTTCTCTTATGATTCCTCATCTCGCCGAATCTTCTCGCTGTTACCTCGCAGTATAACCCCGGGCGTCTAGGCAGGCAGTCATCGCCCTGTTATAGTCTTTGTGCTTCTGAACCGATGGTACGCCGCCGGCCGGTTGAGTCGGATCGTAGTTAGTCTGTCCTACTGCCCAACGATGGCATTCGTAACGATCCTGTTCCTGTAGCTTTTCGCTTTGGCCTTTGCGGGGATAGATAAACAACTGCATGGATGGTTGCTCTTTTGATGGCGGTTGATTAGCCTCACCTCGGGGTGGATTAACAACCATATAACCACCTGTGGTTGGTGCATAATAAGTCCCATCAGCATAATAGTAAGGATAGCCACCTATCCACATGGTGTCGTAATAGAATGGCAAAAAGGCAATTACTGCACCCAAAGGATACCACCATCCACCGTAGTACCACCCGCCATGATACCCACCGTAGTACCCTCCACCATGATACCCACCGTAGGATCCCCCACCTTGATATCCACCGGAGTACCCCCCACCGGAATACCCCCCACCTTGGCCTGCATTTACTTGATGTACAAATAACGATGTCAATATAATCACGAATGCAACGCACTTAATTATATTGATATTGCGACTATTCGTCATATGTATCTGCTCCCTAAAACAGAGATCTTGTAATACACTCACTGTGCACCATGACCATGGTATCC
>JBEKJA010000311.1:0-4031 GCA_050011475.1 Syntrophales bacterium | reverse complement strand
GAAGAATATATTCTCCGTTGCTTCAATCTTTACCTCCAAATGGTCTGTAGAGCCTGCCCTGTTTACCAGGATCTGATAGCATACTTCCGAGCCTACACTATCGAAGAGCAGCCATTCAATCTGGTCCGGGAAAACATTAACTCCTTTAACGATGAACATGTCATCGGAGCGGCCCACAATTTTCTTCATTCTGACCAAAGTTCGTCCGCATTCACATGGTGTATACTCCAGGGAAGTCATGTCTCTTGTCCGATAGCGGATAATAGGGTAGGCTTCCTTGGTGAGAGTTGTCAGTACAAGCTCCCCTATTGTCCCCGCCGGTAACCGGTCTCCCGTTAAAGGATTGATAATCTCAGGTATGAAGGCATCTTCAGAGATATGCATTCCGCATTTCCATGCGCATTCCCCGGCAATACCGGGTCCGATGATTGCTGAGAGCCCATAATTGTCCGTAGCGCTGATGCCGAGTCTCGATTCAATCTCCATACGCGTTTTCTCAGACAATGGTTCCGCACCGAAAAGACCCAAACGCAGAGACAGGCTTTTAGGATCGATTCCCATCTGCCCTATTCTATCCGCCAGCGTTATCGCATAACTCGGAGTTGAAACGATCACGGTCGTTTTATAGTCCTGCATGATGGCAATCTGTTTCTCCGTTTTTCCCGTTCCTGCAGGTATAACGCTTGCGCCGATGATCTCAGCTCCATAATGCAGGCCGAATGCTCCCGTGAAAAGATTGTAGCTCATGGCAATCTGCACTTTATCATCCCGATTGACCCCGGCTGAGGTCATGATGCGGGCTACTAGATTTGACCATGTCCTAATATCATTTTTTGTATAACCGACTACCACGGATTTACCAGTTATACCCGTCGACGTATGGATTCTCACTACCTCGCGAAGCGGTACTGCAAACATACCGTATGGGTAGTTCATCTCCAGGTCTTTCTTGGTGGTAAAGGGCAAATGCTTCAGATCGGAGAGTGCGCGCACATCTTCAGGTATGATGTTCAGCTCATTGAACTTCTTCCGGTAATAGGCCACATTCTTGTAAGCGCGGTTTATGGTTGCCTGCAAGCTTTCGAGCTGGATCTGCTCAAGATCCTCACGCGCCATGCATTCATGCTTTTCATCCCAGATGTCCATATCCATTACCTCACAAGGTTAAAACTTATTGTCATTGCGAGTATTATTTCCCCCGTTGTCATTATGAGCGAAGCGCGGCAATCGTACAAACTGAATGTTTATAAGATTGCCACGGCGGCTTACGCGCCGCCTCGCAATGACCCTATGCGTCTTATGCGCCATTTCACAATGACCTTCATTTTTCCCAGATTTCCTTCCGATCCCTCCCTAAATAGGCACGTTGCACGTCTTTGTTTGCCAAGAGTTCTGAACCTGTTTCTTCAAGAATAACCTTGCCTGTTTCGATAACATAGCCGCGATCTGCGATTTTCAGAGCTGCACGGGCATTTTGTTCAACAAGAAGTATGGAAGTCCCTTGCTCCGTCCTTAGCTTGTCAATTACCCGAAATATGTCCTGTACCAGAAGGGGTGAGAGTCCCATGGTCGGTTCATCGAGGAGAAGCAGCTTTGGTTTTGCCATAAGGGCGCGGCCCATAGCCAGCATTTGCTGCTCGCCGCCGGATAGTGTACCCGCAATCTGTTTGCGCCTTTCCAATAACTGTGGGAAAACCGTATAAACATGATTCTTATCGCCAACGATATTTTTTCTTTTTTCTCCCGCACGGTAGCGTAAGTACGCACCCAGTTCAAGATGGTCTTCGACCGTCATGGGCTTAAAAACCTGCCTGCCTTCAGGAACCTGTGAAACGCCCATCTTTACGATCCTGTCCGGAGACAGCCTGCTGATTTGAACACTCTCAAAGTACACATCACCATCAGCTGCAGGTGTAATAGCGGAGATGGTATTCAAAATCGTTGTTTTCCCGGCTCCGTTCGCACCGATTAAGGCAACGATTTCCCCCGCATCAAGATGCATGGAAATATTTTTCAGTGCATGCAGCTTCCCGTAATATGTGTTGATATTCTTTAATCGCAGCATGTTTTACTCATTATAATTGCGAGCGAATTGCGGCGATCGTACAAATTGAAAAAGCATTCATAAGATTGCCACGGCGGCTTACGCGCCGCCTCGCAATGACCTATTATTTATGTTACAGTGGCTTGCGAGCCGCCTTGCGATAACCCCGTTTTATCATTCCTCACCCAGATATGCTGCGATTACTTTTTCGTTTTCCTGAATCTCCCGAGATGTTCCCTCCGCCAGCTTCCGCCCGATATTCAGGACTACTATCTTCTCGCAGATATCCATGACAAGTTCCATATCATGTTCCACAAGGGCTATGGTTACACCCAGATCCGTAATTTTTCTTATGAGAACGGCAAGATCTATCGTCTCCCGGCTGTTCAGTCCCGCCGCCGGTTCATCCATGAGGATGATTTTCGGTTCAAGCGCCATGGCCCGGGCAATTTCGAGCAGTCTCCCCTTTCCGAAAGGCAAATTGCAGGCAGTTATGTTCATCAGGTCCTCCATGCCTGCAAACTCCAGCCAGTATTGCGCCCTTGCGCGTATGCTGCGTTCCTCCTTCAAATGCCCCGGCAATTTAAATGCCGAGGCTACAAAGCCACTGCTGGATTTCGTATGAAGTCCAACCATGACATTTTCAAGGACACTCATCTGGCCGAATAACTCTATCCCCTGGAATGTACGAACCATCCCGAGTTTCGCGAGCTTCTCAGGATGATATCCGGTTGTGTTATTCCCTTCGAAAAAGATTCCCCCAGATGTGGGTTGATAGATACCGGTGATGATATTGAACAGGGTCGTTTTACCGGCACCGTTGGGACCTATAATCCCTATAATCCGTCCACTTTCGATGGAGAAGGACACATCCTGCAAAACATTCAGTCCACCGAATCTTTTACTGATGCCATCTATCCTAAGCATTGGACTTGATTCTTCCCGGTATACGCGCGTATATGCCCTGTCCCAGAATGGTTAAAACGCGCACAATACCACCTGGCATGAAAATGATCATCACAATGAGCATCGTACCATAAACAATAATATCATAGTCCTGGAAAGCCCTCAGAAATTCAGGCAGCACCGTGATAATCAGCGCGCCAAGAACAGACCCGTATATGCTTCCCAAACCGCCCACCACCACCATGGTTACCAACTCCACCGATACATTGAACCCGAAAGATGCGGGTGATATAAAAGTAACTGTGAACGCGTACAGGCTGCCTGCTACGGAAGAAATTACGGCGGCAAGGGTGAATATCTGGACTTTTAGAAGACCTGCATTTACTCCCATAATTCTGGCAGCCACTTCGGAATCATGAATGGCGCGAAGCGCCCTTCCTATCCTGGAGGCAGTTAAATTGACCGATAAAAGGACGGTTATCAATGCGAAACACCAGACCAGATAATAATTTTTAACGTCAGTATCGAAGATGATCCCACCTGCAGAAAGGTTCGGAATGCCCGGCAACCCCGATGGTCCTCCAGTCAGATCGACTGTTTCATTAAAACCGATATACACAATGATTCCAAGACCAAGAGTAGCCATCGCTAGGGAATGCCCGCGGAGCCTCAGTATCGGGAATCCCAGGATAAAAGCCATTACACCCACAACCGCCGCTGCAATGACCATACTCAACCATGGGTTCATTATATATGAGGTCGTTAAAACAGCCGATATATATGCACCCAACCCAAAGAACGCCGCCTGCCCCAATGAGATCTGGCCCGCCAGTCCCAGCAAGAGGTTTAACGCCACTGCCAGCATGGTAAAAATGCCGACAAAGACAAAGATATTCATCAGGTAGCCGCCTTTAAAAAACACAGGTACCACAAGCACGGTTAGGGCAAAGCATAAGAATTTAATCATTTCACGTGACATGTATGCGGATCAAGCCTCCGATTTCAGACCCTCTCTGAATCCCCCGAACTAAACAACCCCTGCGGCCTGATGAACAGGATGAGCAATAGTATTATAAACGCA